>NZ_DAOMQT010000012.1:70746-119542 GCF_035445465.1 Agriterribacter sp. | reverse complement strand
TACTCATCGGCTGTTTTTTTGTGTGGTAACTTAAAAATACCGAAAAAGGAGGCTTCCCGCCTCCTTTAAATTTATCAATCAAGTATTTTTACCGGACACTAATGCCTGAAAATCAGGGCTTTGTGCCCTTGTGTCTTAGTGGCATATCTTCTATACCGGCCTTTTGAGACAGCCTCTTGAACGGAGATAAAT
Organism: Agriterribacter sp.; assembly: GCF_035445465.1. NCBI lineage: Bacteria > Pseudomonadati > Bacteroidota > Chitinophagia > Chitinophagales > Chitinophagaceae > Agriterribacter > Agriterribacter sp. The sequence goes on along the minus strand of NZ_DAOMQT010000012.1, from coordinate 119,350 downwards.
ATACCAGGTTCTTTTAGAAATTAAATGCGGCATTTAAGCCAAACATAGAAGGTTTGAATTCCTTAAGTCCTTTCATGTATGAAAAACGTACTTCAATATTTTTTTGATGGGAGCCTACGGCAAAACGAATGCCCGCGTTAGCAGCAGGGCCAAATCCTTTTGCATAATACTTTTTTGTGCCAATATCATTACCGAGCGCGTCTGTCATAAGTAACTCGTCTATCCCTGTTGAGTGATAGCCAAAGCCGCCACCTATAAAATAACCAAATCTTTGCTCATTTTGTTTAGAAGAACCTGCACCTCCATTAAAATTTACCATTAAAGGAATCTGAATCAGGCCTAACAATGTGTTTTCTTCATAAGAGTCTCCTCTGCTTGAATAACTGGCATTGTATGTCCCGGTCAATCCAACTGTAAGTGGAACGCCGGCTGAAACGGAGAAGAATTCAGTTTCAACGAAGGCTACCTGGGGATAATAATGAAGCGTGGCAAATACTTTTGCTTTTACATAGGGAGACGGAGGATCGGAAACTAAAAAAACCTATGCCGGCGCCATGCAGGAAGCTTTGCGAAGACGCACTGTGTACAGAGATAATAAGCGCTATAAAGAAAATGGCTTTTTTCATAAAAGGGGGTTTAGGTTAAATGCAATATTAAGTTACAATTGTATTATTTTAAATAATTTGATAGAAAATTTTGCTTGGTTTATGCCCGGGCTTCTGTTTCACCTGTCCGGATAACCTATAACCAGATTGTTTTGTGATAGAATTTTAAGTAGCGCCAGTGGTCGGCCAATGCACATTGCTTTTGCCACGACCAGCGCAGGTGAGAGATGTTACTCAATGTTCCCGCCTTGTGCAAATGCTCAACTTTTGTTATTGGAAATATTATAGCGAAGAGTGAATAATGGTTCGTAAGACACAACCCACGACGGGTAAAATTACTCTAAACTTATTTCTATTCCATCCGGTACTTATCTGTTAAAGCATATCGGGAAGTGGTGTTTAGCAGTCAGATTCAGTATATTAAACAAGTGCAGCACGGAACTGGGCAATAAATGAACATTACTATCGCTGTAGCCCGTACGAATGAAGTGTAGGTCAACAATCCTCTGTTCGCTGTTTATTTGCGGAAAATAGCCTGTGGTCAACTCAGCAAAAAACTAAAGCTCTACATCTTGAGTCGTTATATTTTGGATCTTTTATACAATATATTTGTGTCTATAATTGTTGTAAGGCGAATAACCCTTGGTATCCCCTATGCCCAAATTATTTATATCAGCCATCTTATGTTTATCAGTGATGACAGCATCTTCCCAATTGCCTCTGCTAAACTGGGTTAAAGCTTTTGAAGCATACAATGCGGGCAATAGCAATGCCAGGACAGTAGGAATAGATGAACAGGGAAATGTTTATTCAGCGGGTTGGTTTGAGAATTCAGTTGATTTTGATCCGGGATCTGGGGTTTATATGATGACAGGGGGAAGCCAGTTTCAATCCGGTGTGTATATTTCCAAATTAGATGCGAATGGAAATTTTGTTTGGGCTAAGCAGATTCCGGCGCTCCTTGAGTTTAGCCAGGTAGAGCTTAAAGTTGACAGAACAGGCAATGTTTATCTTGCTTCAGATTCGAGAGGCGCTGCTGATATGGATCCGGGGCCGGGGGTGCATATGATGACGCCGACAGGTTTCAGAGATGTTTTTGTTGTAAAATTGAATACGGACGGCAATTTTGTATGGGCAAAACAGTTTGGGGGACCAGGAGATACCGGACCCCAGTCGTATATGATAGAACTTGACCCGGATAATAATGTAATTGTTGGTGGTGCATTCAACAACACGGTTGATTTTGATCCGGGCCCCGGTACATTGAACCTAACTTCCAGCGCTCATTTCCAGGCTTTTATTGTTAAACTGAGTAATGATGGAGAACTTATCTGGGCAAAGCAATTCGGCAATGGTCCCGAAGTGTATAGCGGCTGCAATATCACAGATATAAAATGCGATGCTCAGGGAAATATTGTTATTGTCGGTTCTTTTGCCAGGACCTGTGATTTTGATCCGGGCCCGGGAGTATATAATGTAACAAGCGTAGCGGGAAACAGTAGTAATGGATTCATTTGTAAACTGGATGCCAGCAGTAATTTTGTTTGGGTAAAAACGTTGCAAGAAAAGAGGGGAGATAACAACTACTTCATTACTCCCACGGGTATAGATATTGATGGTATGAATAATATCCTTACCACTGGTTTTTTTATTGGCGACTTTGATTTCGATCCTGGTGCCGGAGAGCAAAACTTTTTCAGTAACCCTCATGACTGCTATATTTTAAAGCTGGATCAACAGGGTAATTTTGTATGGGCTAAAATAATTGGGAATAGCGAGTCTGATATGGGGAGCGATGTAGCTGTAGACGCTGCTAATAATGTATATATTATTGGTTCTTTTGGCACCTCGGTTGATTTTGATCCAGGCCCGGGCGTGCATTTTATTAATAGCCCACACTACGGACTATCTGCCCTAATAAAATTATCATCTGGTGGGGAATTTGTTTATGCAGCACCTTTTCAAAGCATCAGTTACGGCACCAGTTTATTCAGGCGAATGATAATGGATGCCGACCATCATATTTATGTTACCGGAACGGCGTACGGAGTAAATGATTTCGATCCCGGACCTGGTGTTTTTTCATTTACTGGTGGTCCTTTTGTTTTAAAACTCGGGCCCTGTTTGAATGCGACCAGCTCTACGTTGAATATCAGTACCTGCAACAGTTATACATTAAACAACCAAACCTTCGATTCAACGGGAACCTATCTGCAAACTATTTTAAACGTTTCGGGATGTGATTCCCTGATTACACTTAACCTTACCATTAATAAAAAGTTAACGGAACAAACAAAAACGATTTGCGATGGGGAGTTCTTTTTTGCGGGGGGTGCCAATCAAATCATAAGCGGAATTTATTATGATACTTTACGAACTGTACTGGGTTGCGACTCGGTTATAGCAACCCATCTGACAGTGAATCCCAAGCCTTCTCTAAACCTGGGAACCGATAAGAACTTATGCAGGAATACCCAATTAACACTTACACCAGGAGCTTATACAAGTTATCTTTGGCAGGATAGTAGCAATGCTGCTACGCTTACAATCAACAGTACGGGTTTATATTGGGTAAGGGTTACCAATATCTTCAGTTGCGAAGCTACCGATACAATTATGGTGTTGGACATCATAGAGCCACCAACCGGCTTTTTGAGGAAAACGGATAGTGTATGTAGTTATAAGAGCCTGGAGCTGGCACCTTCCGGTTCTTATACAAGCTATCAATGGTCTACCGGTCAGGCAACTAAAAATATACAGGTGCAAACCCCCGGCACTTATTGGCTGACAGTAACCGATGCTAACCGGTGTATTGGAGTTGACACAACTATTGTTTTCGCTAAGCAGTGTATGTTTGGTGTATATGTGCCCACCGCATTTACACCTGACAATAATGGTAAAAATGATAAGTTCAAACCAATAGTTTATGGGAAGACGGTGCATTATCACCTGTTGGTTTATAATCGCTGGGGCAGTCTTGTATTTCAAACTACTGACCCGGAAAAAGGATGGGATGGCACAATAGGCGGAGTATCCCAAAACACTGGTCTGTTTGTATGGGTCTGTTCTTACCAACTCGAAGGAGCGGAGCCGGGAACAGAAAAAGGGACTGTGCTGCTTATCCGGTAGTCATTGCTTTTATTTTCGTGGCTGGCACGGGTTAGGTAGCATTGCTTTTCGAATAGCCGGAAGAATATGCGATGTACGAAGTTTGGGAGGCATCGCACAGCAGGCGGTAAAGAAATGGTCAGGGCAGATGCCTCCTTTGTCGGTATGACAGGCAGCGGTGTAATGCCCGGCATTGGTACTGCAGTTCATCATAGTTACTTCTGCTTGTCATTCCAACGCAGCTTGCCTACGGCAGGCAGGGAGGAATCTATGAGATTTTGCCGGATGCATTTATTTATTATTATGAAGCACAAGCGAGACGCCTTACGCCTGTATTGGGTTAATATCTGTTTATCCACCAAACCTGCAGGTATCCATCAAAAATACTGGGAATGCCTGTATTAATACGCTCATGAAATAAGTTTAACCGATCCTGGTCAGACATATTTAAAAAGATTTCCTTTATAGTTAAATGTTCGTTTTCCGGGTTTTTGCCATTAAGCCATTCGTTAATTTTCAATGTTTCTTCATATTGCTGCACTGCATCCTGGTATGGTTTATATGATTTTCTGAATAACTTTGACCAACTCGGATTTTCCTGATGAAATTTTGCTGCTTCTTCCGAATTGGCAATAGTATCGGCTTGTTGCTTTAGCATTTCTATCGCTTCACTAATGGTAGTGTTACCGCTAATTTCAAGTTTCGACTGGTCCATTGTTTTTGAGTTTGGCGCTATATTAAATGTCTGCCATTAGTTGTCAACTTGGATTTTATAAGTCTTTCCATCTTCGCCTTCAATAACACAAAAGCCGTCTTTATCAAGTTCTTCAGGTGTTATGTGGTCATTATCAAGCCAGCCGCCATTTGGAAAGCTTATTTGAACTACCTCGTAATTTTCTACTTCAACATCCAATGTGTATTCCTGGCTGTAACCTGTTTCAGGGTTGTAATAGTCCACTGTTGCAGAATGCGGTCCGTCTTCAAACCTGCATTCACTATCATCTGATTCTGTTCCTTCTTTTTCAGAACGTTCATGCGATGTATCAGTACAATGAGTTAAGGTTCCTAATAAAAAGAATAGTATGAAGGCTTTTGAGAGTATCATAAAATAACGCACAAGGTTTGTTTTCCTTGTTATACGAACTTATCTTCTTTTTATTGTGCTTAATAACAAGCCTTGATAATTTCGTTTTGCATTACCAGTATGTAGCTCGGGTATAGGTTTGGTAGCATTGTTTTGCATAGCTAAACCTATATGACATCGTTACTTATCTTATTACTTTAAACAAGTAACATCAAGGCACCGGTCAGGGTTGGCATATTGGCTGTTACTACAAAGACCAGCGCCAGAAGAGTTCAATGTTAATCCCATTGAAGAAATTAAAAAATTACACGAGGAAAAAATTGCTTCGTTTGAGCGTATGCTGAAAGAAAAGGATGAAATGATGGCAAGGTTAGAAAAGTTAATGGAGAGGAAGTAGGTGAGGAAATAAAGCTGGTACTATTGTTTATCATCAGCTTACTCCTTATAGTACACAAGCGAGACGCTTTCGTCTGCGTATGCACTGGTCAGCCAATACATAGTGCTTTTAATACAAACCAGCACGAGTGAGGGAGATTTTATGGGACTTACACAGCTTGGCGAAGCAACCTATATTCGTTTATGTTCGTTGCAAAAAAATGCAAGGAATAGGATTGTGATTAATTATAATTATAAGCTATCTTTAAAATACAAATCAATAAAAATAAAGTAGACGTATGCAGAACCCTTGGAGAAAATTACGCAAAGAAGGTCCATATATCTTGGAAGAAGATATGGATGCAGTATTACGGTATAACCAAAAGGCAAAGGATAATTATAAACTTATGGATGAATTAATGCCTGTGCCGTTTGTTGGTAATGTTCTCGATAGTGAGATTATAATTCTCATGTTAAATCCTAGATATCGTTCAGAAAATAAAATAAAGGAAAATGAAAATTACAAAGAGAAATTGATAAAGGTGTTTAATCATGAACCTGTTGAGTATCCATTTTTCTTTTTGGATCCGAATGTCGTTATTGGGAAAAAATATTGGTCGTCTAAATTGAAAGGATTAAAAAAAATTTATAAAAGCGAGGAGCAGGTTTCCAAAAATGTATCAACGATCCAATTGCAGCCATATCATTCTACCCAATTCAAATTATTGAAAGATATTCCTTCACAAAAATATAATGCCTATTTAGTAAGGAAAGCAATTGAAAGGAAAGCCTTTATCATAATAGCGCGTGGGAAAAAACATTGGTTGCAGTTAGTACCGGAATTAGAGTCCTATAATTATTTTACATTGAATAGTTGGAGATCACCATCCATTAGTGAGAAAAATTGTCCTAAATTGTTTGAAGTATTAAAAGCTCAATAGCCTTTGCTAAACCTAATTTCCTTATCTGGGGCAATGTTCGGATTTGCCGGTCACTTAAGCCCTAAATATAACCTGATTGTATCAGGGAATTGAAAACAAAGGCTCATTACATCCGCCAGAGCTAAACTACTGCGGAAATAAAAAGCGGTAAAATGAAAGGTGAAATAAATGTACATAGATCTATTATCTATTCTAAGCAGTGGGACAACAAGCGTCTTGTAGAAATAGCAACTGAATTGGGGACTGAAGTGATGTTCAAGAAGGAGTATCATAGGAATGTTTTAGGTTATTTTTATGGTACAATCGTAGCAGAAACTGAAAAAGAGATTTTTTATTTCCCTATGACAACAGAGTTGACGTACGGCATTTTGCCTGATTCTGATTTAGAAAATTGTATTGGGAGGTCATTTAGTTGGCCAATATTAAAAGCAAATAGCTTGGAACCAGAAGGGTATAATTCAGGATTTTTTATTTCTGGTGATCAAGAGGAAATGATTCCATTCGAGGCACTCGAACAACCGGAAATAAAAGAATTTTCAGACGAAAAGATGAGAGACTTAAATGAAATAACCATGTCTGATGCTTTTGAAAGCAAAAAAATAAAAGAAATAAGAATCGTTGATAACCAGTTTTTATTTTCTAATCCAAGTTGGAATAACCCTTTTATGATAATAAACAATTGCTCAGTTAGATTGTCTTACAGTGTATCTTCCATGACATTGTGCCAGATTATTAGAGATTTTGATCTTTTGACTTTTTATTATTTTAAGGATATAAGTTCTTCAAATTGGTACTTCAGACTAGGTCTTCCTAGAATGCCTGAATTTTCAGTGTCTCGACCAGCCTTCCAGTAAAGTTAAATGAATAGACTGCCGATAATTGAATGTGACTACGAAAAACAAAAGAGCTTTTTAATTTATATTGTTTTTATGAAGTTATAGTCTGTATAACAATTCGGAAGGTTTCCCTGCTGGTGCAGGTTTGAGCGTTGTCTTTCGAATAGCCAGGTCTCCCCCTACGCAAGGCAAGTTGTATAGTCTTTTTACTGGGCAGTCTGTCCATTGCTTTTGCTATGTGATACCAAATCCCATAATCCCAAACCTTAATTGCTTCCCGTTTCGTAATTTCGCTGCTTCCTATACTCTTTGATATATTCATCTGTCGGCAGGGGTCTTAGCCTGCCGGAAAAACCCAATGCTTATTCCATACCGTAGCTATCTTTACCCGCGAAAACAAACTTCAAATACTTTGCTCCGTTATGAAGAAAATCATTTTTAGTGGATGTCTCGCTTTGCTCAGTACCTTCTGCGCAATGGCACAACAACAGCCTGTATACGAGGTGTATGCTTTAAAGTATGCCAGTTTGAACAGGCTTACACCGATCGCTGACTGGGTGCAGGGCGGCCCGGCCAACGACAACATCAACATTGCATTTGTGTTCTGGCTGATAAAAGGTAACAATGGTAAAAATATACTCGTGGACGCCGGTTGCTCAGCCGATCTTCCGAATGCTGTAGATTTTGGACTGACTGCAGCTATGCGCCCCGATTCTGTGCTTTTGCAGGCAGGTGTAAAAGCGGAAGCGGTAACAGATATCATTATTTCACATCCGCATTGGGATCATATCAATGGCATCAATTTATTTCCCAACGCACAGATCTGGATACAAAAAGAGGACTACAATTATTACGCAGGGCAGGCCTGGCAGAAAGACGCCAACCGCGGTGGCTTTGTTAAGCGGGATATTCTTACGCTTGTAGACCTGAATGTTTCCGGGAAAGTTACGCTGGTGAATGGCGACAACAAAGAAATTATACCCGGCATTACGGTGTACACCGGTTCAAAACATACCTACGAGTCACAATATGTGCTGGTGCAATCCGGTAAAGACAGGATCCTTATCGCATCAGACAATGTATGGGTATATGATAACCTGAAGCGCATGTTACCGCCTCCGTCTTATGGCACTTATGATGCAAAAGCCTATGTGGCAGCCATGCAAAGAATGAAAACACTCGCATCCGAAACTGACTTTATCCTGCCGGGACATGACGATCAGCTCTTTTCAAAATTTAGGCATATTACTGAGCGTGTGGTGCAGATAAAATGAATAACTCATTTCAATATCTTCTTTATTGCAGGTTCCAGTAAAACAGCCCATTTCTCATACATTTTTCCGGAGGGATGCAAACCATCGCTGGCAATAAGGGAAGGATCGTTTAAGGCTTCCCTTGAAAAGGGCGTAATATTGGTATAGCTGATGTTGTATGCATTTGAAATCCTGAGGTTAATGCTGTTGAACAGATCAATTTGTTTCCGGATAAACATCGTATCATCAATCGAACCATAGGGGGTTACGCTGTAGTCCGGGATGGATAAAACAAACACATGGTCGCGTTTGTTACCGGCCAGTTGCACCGCTTTTTGTAAAAGCCTGGTAAACCTGTCGCTATAGCCGGTAGTGTCGCGTTGTTTGTTTTGGTCATTCACTCCAATCAACAAAGTAACAATTTCAAACGGACCCTGAGGGTTTTGCTGATCAATGGCGTTTTCCAGGTCTGTTGTCGTCCATCCGGTAGTGGCAATATACACCACTTTATCAATGTACTTACCGGATGCGGTCAGTCTTGCTTTGGTTTGTTCCGGGAACCTTTCTTTTTCCGCCACAGACTGCCCAATGGTATAGGAATCGCCCAATGCAAGAAAACGGTAATGATTGTTGTCGCTGTTGTTTACCGGCGGCGTTAGGTGCCGGATATCTTTTTTGCATGCATATGCCAATGCAACCATAATAAATGCGGTATAAGAGAGCAGCTTCAACATTTTACCTGCGATATCCAAACCTACGATGAATAGCCAGCATTTGTTTTCCTGAGCCCGAAAAAGTTCGTTATGGTAAAGGAGGGCTTAGTATGGCAATGCGATGCAAGAAAAGTTACCACAAAGCACCACATCCTATCCCACAAATCCCGTAGTCTCAGCCCATACAAAGTACATTGTTTACAACAACATAGTTTGGAAACTTTTCAGATTTTTGGTAGATTTGAGAATTGGGCCGGGATATGGTGCTGAACTTTCCTGTTTGGCGGATTATCTCCAACGGTCCTGAAGTTTTGGAACTGCATGCCTTTGGCGGACAAATAAATAATATGCTAATGAAAACATTGACGCTGCAAATACCTGACAGCCTGGATGAGCGGGATGCAAAAATATTGCTGGCTGCTAAATTGTATGAAAAAGGCGCTCTGTCGCTGGGGCAGGCGGCTGAACTGGCAGGCTATTCCAAACGAACATTTATTGAATTATTAGCAGACTATGAAGTGTCTGTTTTTGACTATACAGAAGGAGAATTAGAAAAAGACCTGTCTGATGCCAAAAACTATCATATCTGATACAAGTTGTATCATCCTGCTTGATAAAATCGGTGAGCTTGACATTCTCAGGAAACTATTTGGAATAATTATTACAACCTCAGAAGTTGCAGAAGAATTCGGACAACCACTTCCTTCCTGGTTCCAAATCCAGCAGCCCAAAGACAAAAATTACCAATTGCTGATTGAATCTTTTGTAGACAAAGGAGAAGCCAGTGCAATTGCACTCGCGTTGGAATCTGGTAATAGTCTGTTAATTATAGATGATCGTAAAGGAAGAAAGTTTGCCCGGCAACTCGGCTTATCAATTATCGGTACTATAGGAATTATCGTGGATGCAAAACTGGCAGGCATTATACCCTCTGTTAAACCCATTCTGGCAAAAATTAAAACAACAAACTTCAGGATTACGGAGGAACTGGAATTACTTATTTTACATAAAGCGGGCGAATAGCGTTTCTTTCACTTAAATGCATCGGTCCCGGTTCGTGTCTCACGAACCAGAATTTCACATATTCATTTGCGGAAAAATATTTTGAGGAACACCGCAAGTCATTTATGGAAACAGGAAAGATATATTTCCGGATAGCTACCATTTTTTAATATTGGGAGACGTTGCGGCTAAGTGAATGATTTGCTGGAAGGCACAAGCGAGACGCTTGCGCTTGTTGGGGGAGTAAAACTCAGAAACGAATTTTGGTGTTTCACCAGAAATCAATAAGTTTATGTATCACATTTGATTTTGTGATACATATATTTTGAGAAGTAATAATAGCACAAGGTAAACAAATAAAAAGTGCACTTAGAAGCCCAAAACAAACTCTTTTATCAAATAATTTAGCATGAAGCTCAAAGTACGTTTGCTTTTTCTATGTATAATACCAACTTTTCTTTTATCCTGTAGAAAGGAAATGCCTATTTATGATGTGTATAATGGACTAAAAATAGGCGAAGTAGTTACCAAGAGTCAAAGAGTTTCAGTTCCGGATAGTTTAAATGCATTTTCTTTTACAGCATTAAAAAATAAAGATTCACATATCTTTTATTATAAAAATATTTTGATGGCAAAGAATATGCAGCCATTATAGACCGAAGAGGTAGAGAAGGTGTGATTTCAGACATTTATATCTATTTTACAGGAGCCTTACCAAGTTCAGAAAGTTGTTATGACAAACATAAAGATGATCTTGAAAATCCTGATCATCAAATTAGGAACTGCTTATTATATGAAAATCCTGAATATAGTGCAATAAATCCATCGTTTGAGAAATACTTAAAACAAATGTTAATAGATAAATACGGAGATTCTTTTGAATCAAAAAAGTTTTCTCCTGACAACTATACTGATGAAGATTTTTGGAATAAATATGCTAAGATAAATGAATTCACCTGGATCAAAGATTATCTTCAAATTAAACTAGTATCTGTTGTAGATAGTAGGTTTGGATTTATGAGATTAGCAATTTATTATTCTTTGACTAAAGATTATTTTACAGATTTCAAAACCAGTTTAAATGAAATAAAAAGAACTAATTCAAATTGTTGAATTGGACATTATTAAAAATAATTTAATCAATTTATATTTTTTACTTCAAAACACCTCAACAATACTTTATTATATGAAATTGATAGGTGGAGTTATTATTATTGGTTCCCTCATTTGGGAGGATCATATAGAATTAGAAAAAAAGGGAGAAAATTTCATTAGAAGAGATTGGAGAAATCAGAATCTTAAAGCTGAACGAACATTAGTCCCTGTACCTATTAGATATGGCAGAAAATCATCTACTCGAAAGGAAACATATTCGATGGTCTTTGATAACGACCACGAGTTAGGACAAGGTTTAATTCTTGAATTCCAACAACCAATTAGTTCATTTGAAGATTTAGAAAAACAAGCTATTGCACTTGCAATCGCTGAAGGCATTTACAAATCGGAAAACAGAAGAATCATAAGTACCTGGGGCGCGGTCGGATTATTAATTAATCCTCAATTAAAGAAGAACGATTTTAGCAAGTTTGAATTTATAAGTAAAAAATGGCGAGATATCTATCATACTTATAACAAAACATTCAACGCAAAAGAATATAAAAGAGCAGAAAGCTTAACACCACCAATTGATGAATATGGCCTGTTGACAATTAAATGGCAAGATGATATGAATAAATTTGATATTTTATTAGCTACACCTGTCATTCCAGATCCAAAAGATCCTCTAACTGCAAAACAAATCGCTGACAAAATGATAGAAAAAAGGTATGATACTTATTTCAAAAGCAATATTGCCCATAACATTAGGACAACTCAAGACAAGGAAATAGCAGAAAATTTACCAAACAATTAAATAGAGAAAATTCGAATATTAATAAATTAGCTTTCAATCAAAAAATATTGCCAAATTGAAAACTCTAATCAGCAACTATATAGGTTTTATGACAAGATAGCCCCCCGCCGCCCACTGCCCCGAACGTACAAGAGTGCGACGCAAAGAAGCGGTATATACCGAACGCCGGGTTCAAAAATTCCCCTTCTTCTCCACAGCTTATCCCATGAGTCGTGCCGGGGTCTTCACAAAGAGCCATTGTGAGCGGCTGTGAGACCCCTGCACTGAGAGACTTTTTATGAAATACATTTTTCCATTAGTGTGCAGGCAAACCTGTGCCGAAGATTTATTTATCTCATTGTTTTTAAACAAGTGATGCCAGGCACTGGTCTGGCTGGTGATGGTTTATTGCTAAAAGACCAGCGCGGGTAAAAGACACTTCGTACGGCACAACATGTCCTCTTTTTAGTACGGCAAATGGATTGAATCCGGCGCTATAAACTCCTGCGTATAATCATTTTTCAAAAAACTGATCGGATCATTGGGAACTGTAATAATGTCTTTTTTTGTAAAGCCCCAGGGCCTCCAATGCGCTGCCAAAACCTGTGCAAACATAGCATCATCCCATTTGCCGAACAACGGTTTGCCGGCGTCTGCCGCTACAGGTAATGTTTCAATGGTAATGCCTGCATCATTCTGCTCAATGTTGTATTTGGGTTGATAATGCAAAAGATAATTGGAATAGAAGAACCTTGCGCATAGCTCCTCAAATTGAACAGGATGCAATACGGCGTTGTTTATCTTATCAAGAATATCTTTTTGCGTTTGCTTTACCAGGCCGCTGTCCCGGAGACAGGCTATGAGTCCGAACCCATTCATGCCAAGCGAGAAGATAAGGTTGACCGGATCATCGCGGTAATTAAAAATGTCTTTTGAATATTTTAGTCTTACAACAGAAATGCTCCAGGGCTGTAACCCTTTAAATGTAACAGGCGATACCAATGACTGGAGCATCAGATGAAACAAACCCAGCCGTTCTTTTAAACGGGGTGAAAGGCTGAATGCTTTATCCTGCTTTTGCAGTCTTGCCTTTTCGAGTAGCAAATCATGGTACAATACGCCGTATACTATTTTACCCATCCATAAAAACAATGCTTGCGATGATAGTGACGTTACGCCTTCATAGCCTTTATTTACAGCTTCCTGAATTTTGAATTCCAGATCGTTAAAAGCCTTTGCTGCTTCAACGGAACATGGCAGCTTCAGCTCTCCATACAAAACAGAAGTTACCTGATCTATCATTTTAAATTTTTGATCTCTCAGCAGAAAGCGATCAAGTATCCAGGCAGGAAAAACGGTGATGTTATCATCCGGGTTTTTTAGATCGGCACCCGTGAGAAAGCAGGTGGGGGAGTGGAGCTGTAAATTTTCGAGCGGATTATAAAACCGAAATGGCATAATGGCAAAAGTATCACATTATCTCTCTTTATACCGTTGTTGATCTAAATCTGTAATAAATTTGCTAAAAAATGCTCACTGTATTACCAACCTTTCCCATCATCATTAGGATATGTTTGTAAAGCCGGGTAATATTGTAAAGCTGCAAGTTTAGATCATGACGTTTTATAGTTTTCTTTTATTGATCCATGTTTTTTCGGCCATTTTGGGTATGGGACCGGGCTTTGTTATGATTTATATTGTAACAAAGGCGAAAACAATGGCAGAATTAAAACATGCTTACCTCATCCGGAACCGGTTACACAATTTCGTGATGATTGGCGGAACACTGCTGCTGCTTTCCGGCGTAACGATGGGTGTAATTCGTCCGTATTTATTTCAGATGGGATGGTATGTTACCAGTTTGGTGCTCTTCATCATTGCACTGGCATTCGGGCCGGTTATTTTATCACCAAGATCGAAGCCCATTAAAATATTATTGAAAAGCCATCCTGACGATAAAATCCCCGAAGAATATTATTCATTGGCTGGAAAATTGTTCTTTTTTGAACGAATAGAGAATATGATTTTCTTAATTATCATTGTACTGATGGTGTTGAAGCCATTTTAACTTATTCCCCGCCTAACGCAGCGTCCTGCTTGCACACATGGCATGGAGTAGAGACTCTGCGGAGAATTGAAGTCTGCCTAATTTTGTAAAATCTCTAAAAGCCTTTTAGGGTCTTGCCGATTGTCCCAGAATGCAGAGATAATTATTTGAATGTCTGTAACTTTATAATAAATACTGAAATTTTTTAACGAGGCAATCCTCGTATCTGCAAAATCTGATGGCTTGCAGATGTAGGGATTATTTGCAATTTGTTCGGTTCTTTCCGAAACTAAACGAACGAGCTTCTTAGAATAAGCATTTGATTTGTTTCGTTTGACCCAATACTCCAAAATCCCCGCGAATTGAATATCGGCTGTTTTTGTCCAAACTACATTTCGTTTAGCCATTCGAGATTTCTTTTGTTCATTGCTTCTTGCGAAATCAGCCTTCCGTTTTTGATGTCATCTTCGCTCATTTCCAGCATCAGCTTTTGTTCAGGTGTTGTTTCCACTATGTCTGCCCCCGAATTACTTGAAACAATTAATTGGTCAAGAGCCTGCAAAAATTCTTTGTTTTGGATAGCAAGAATTTTGTCTATCAAACCCCTGCGTATATCATAAACCGTTGCCATTTTTTACTTTTTTGATACTGTAAATTTAAGAAATTTTATTTAAGGATATGGAGTTATAAAAGTTACATGCAGTTAGTGTAAACTTGAAAAAAAATAGGCGATGAATTTCCCCAGCAACGTTCTTTGCTTGCACACAAGGCTTTGCACCAGGAGATATTGCGGAGAACCAAAGTTGTATTAAACTATAGTGTTCGTATTGGCTTGGTTATGGCAAAAACCGCAAACGTCATTTCGAACCCGCCGGCAGGCTGTTTTGGATTAAATGTATATTATGGCGGGTAAGAAATCCGTTGAGCAATAGCGCAGATGTTGAGCATTAGTACAAAGGCCCGGCAGATTTCTCCCTCGCATAAGAGCGATTAATCTTCTTGGAAGAAATCTAAATGCTCATATTCATTATTAAGTTAAGTATCTCAAACGTTTTCTCCCATGCCCAATAGCGCCCCGAACGTACAAGTGAGTGACACAACCGCTGCTCCATAGTAGCACCCAGCTCGCCCCCCAAAAACCTCCTCTTCTCCACATTTATCCCGGTAATACCAACATCCCGCAATCCCGGTCATAAATCCGCTGCCATTTCGTAATTTCGTGGCTTCCTTTACTTTGATACATACTTTACATGGAAATAACAGTTGAAACAGCCGAAAAATTAGGACTTCGCCCGGAAGAATTTGAGATGATCAAAAAGATACTGGGGCGCACTCCCAACTTCACCGAATTAAGCGCTTACTCCGTGATGTGGAGCGAGCACTGCAGCTATAAAAATTCAATTAAATGGCTGAAAACCCTGCCACGCGAGGGCGCTAAGCTGCTGGTAAAAGCCGGCGAGGAAAATGCCGGTTTGGCAGATATCGGCGATGGCTGGGGCGTGGTGTTTAAAATTGAAAGTCATAACCACCCGTCGGCTATTGAACCTTTCCAGGGCGCGGCTACCGGCGTTGGGGGTATCCACCGCGACATTTTTACCATGGGCGCAAGGCCTATCGCGGCGCTCAATTCACTCCGCTTTGGCAATATTGAGGAAGAAAAAACGCAGCACTTATTAAATGGCGTAGTGCACGGCATTGGCCATTATGGCAATTGTTTTGGTGTGCCTACCGTGGGCGGCGAAATATATTTTGAAGATTGCTATCATACCAACCCGCTGGTAAACGCGATGAGTGTGGGCGTGGTAAGGGCCGGACAAACCGTAAGCGCCACAGCCGAAGGAGAAGGCAATCCTGTATTTATTGTAGGTTCGGCAACGGGGAAAGACGGCATGGGCGGAGCAGCTTTCGCTTCGGCCGATATTACAGAAAGCAGCGTGGAAGACCTCCCCGCCGTGCAGGTGGGTGATCCTTTCCAGGAAAAAAAACTGTTAGAAGCCTGCCTGGAGCTTATTCCAACCGGCGCCTTAGTGGGTATGCAGGATATGGGCGCGGCGGGCATCATTTGTTCTACCGCCGAAACCAGCGCCAAAGGCGGCGTGGGTATGCGCATTAACCTGGATAATGTGCCTACGCGTCAGCATGGCATGAAAGCCTGGGAACTGCTGCTGAGCGAAAGCCAGGAGCGGATGCTGCTGATCGTTACAAAAGGAAGAGAAGAAGAGGTGCTGTCGATTTTTGATAAATGGGATCTGCCCTGTTCGCAGATCGGAGAAGTAACTACCGATGGTATGCTCCGTTTTTATATGCATGACCACCTGGAAGCTGAACTGCCTGCCGAAAGCCTGGTGCTGGGCGGCGGCGCCCCGGTATATGAAAGGGAGTACCGCGAGCCGGCTTATTTTAGCAAGGTAAAAGCTTTTGATGCTGCTGCCATACCGGTTCCTGCCGATTTGAAAGCCGTGGCGGAAAAAATAATCACCATTCCCAATATCGCTTCCAAGCGCTGGATATATACACAGTACGACAGCATGGTGGGCACGGGCAATACCTCTACCAACGCGCCCAGCGATGCGCCGGTAGTGAAAGTAAAAGGAACCACCAAAGGCCTGGCGGTTACAACAGACTGCAACAGCCGCTATGTTTTTGCCGATCCGTTTGTGGGTTGTATGATAGCGGTAAGCGAAGCGGCACGAAATATTGTATGCAGCGGCGGTACCCCCTTAGGCGTTACCAACTGCCTTAACTTCGGTAATCCTTACGATCCCGAAGTGTATTACCAGTTTGTATATGCTGTTAAAGGTATGAGCGAAGCCTGCAAAAAATTTGATACGCCGGTAACCGGCGGTAACGTAAGCTTTTACAATCAAAGCCCGGAAGGCGCAGTATATCCCACGCCCACCATTGGCATGGTGGGATTGCTGGATGACATCGGCGATAAAATGACGCTCGACTTTAAGCAACCCGGTGATTTGATTTACTTAGTAGGACAAAGCCGCAACGACATCAATTCTTCCGAATATATACATAAGCTGCATGGCGTGGAATATTCACCTGCACCACATTTCGATTTGGAAGAAGAATATCGCTTACAACAGGCCGTTAGCGGCTTAATAAAAGACAGCTTAATCCTGTCGGCACACGACATCAGTGAAGGCGGACTTTTTGTAACGCTTTGCGAAAGCGGGTTTAACCGCGAACTGGGCTATGATGTTCAAACCAATAACGGGTTCAGACCAGACGCTTTCTGGTTTGGAGAAGCGCAAAACAGGGTAGTGGTTTCCGTTAGTATAGCGCAGGTCCCTTCGCTGGAAGCAAAACTAAAAGCCACTGGTATTCCATTTGAAAAACTGGGTGTAGTTACGCAAAGTGATATCGTGATAGATGGGAAGAGCTGGGGTGAAATATCATTATGGAAGGAAAAATACGATACAGCTATTGAAAAGTATATGCAATATGAAGACCAGGCGGTTTAATATACCTGTTGTAGTGCTGATAGCTGTATGCTCTGCATGCAATACTTCTCCTGGAAATAACAATAGTGCTAAGGAGGAAACCCCATCGGTAACCATAGCGAAACTGCAGCAGGCAGTAAGTGTAAAGCCCGACTCTGCCGGGCTCCGGTATCTTTTAATGGATGAGCTGTTGAAAGACAACCGGTTTAAAGAAGCGCTTACGCAAAATGATACCCTGCTGGGTATTGACAGTTCAAATGCCGGGCTGTGGTACAGGCGGGGAGCCATTTTTTTGCAAGGCGGGGATACGGTTAACGCCATTGCTGCATTGGAAAAGTCTGTGGAAAGAGCGCCTATGTTCGCGGAGCCTTTATTGCAATTGTCGGCAATATATGCCAACCAGCTTAAGCCGGAAGCGCTTACCATTGCCAACAGGATCATTAGCCTGGCGGAAGAGCCCCGTGTGGCTTCGCAGGCAAGGTTCATTAAAGGACTCTATTATTCTAATATCAATGACAAGGTAAAAGCCCTTGAAGCATTTGATGAATGCATTAAAAATGATTACACTTTTTTAGAGGCTTATATTGAGAAGGGCCTGCTGCTGTACGACCAGCAGCGCTATGCCGAAGCATTACAGGTATTTGAGCGCGCCATACAGGTGAGCAATACTTTTGCAGAAGCCTATTACCAGTGTGGCAGGTGCCAGGAAGCGCTGGGCAATAAAGCCGAAGCAACACTGTACTATCAAAAAACACTGGGGCTGGATAAGGATTTTGCAGCCGCAAAAGAGGCGTTGGAAAGAATGGAGTAAAATTCAAATGCAAAATTCGAAGCAGGAATCTCGAAATTCGGAGTAAAAGCATCAAGAAACCAAATCACAAAGAACCAAATAAAATTCAAATCACAAATTTCAAATTCCTTTGCGTCTTTGCATGCGTTGCGCACTTGGCGTGAAATGTTCCGAAGCGGGAAATCCGAAGCCGGAATTTCGAAATTCGGAGTAAAAGCATCAAGAAACCAAATCACAAGACCCAAATAAAATTCAAATCACAAATTTCAAATTCCTTTGCGTCTTTGCATGTATTGCCCACTTGGCGTGAAATGTTCCGAAGCGGGAAATCCGAAGCCGGAATTTCGAAATTCGGAGTAAAAGCATCAAGAAACCAAATCACAAGAACCCAATAAAATACAGATGGTTCGTGCCTCAGCATGATAGGAAAAAGTCAAATCCGAAGACAGAAATCCGAAATCCGAAGACAAATGCAACCATAAACTATAAATGATAAACTGTAAACTGCAAAATCTGAAATCCAAAATTCGAAGGCGGCTTTCGGCTTAATCATGCTAACGATGAGCCGATAATTCTTTATCTCACTTCTCACCACTTACTATTCACCTTTCATTCCTCCCTCACCTCCTCACCTTAAACTGCTCAATACTGCTTTTCATCCAGCTTGTAAAATCGCCTGCTTCAATGTGCCTGCGGGCCTCCGTAACTACATGAAGATAAAAAGCGAGATTGTGTATGCTGGCAATGGTAAGTCCGAGTATTTCCTTCGATTTTATAAGATGCCGCAGGTAGGCCTTGCTATAATAATTACTGGTTTCGCAGGCAATACCGTCATCAATTGGGGAATAATCCTTCTCCCATTTTTTATTATCAATATTAATGATGCCTTTTGATGTAAACAGCATGGCATTGCGTCCGTTGCGGGTAGGCATAACACAATCGAACATGTCTACCCCCAGGGCAATGCATTCCAGTATATTCCACGGAGTGCCCACGCCCATCAGGTAACGGGGTTTGTCGGCAGGCAGGTTAGCGCAGCATAAGCCGCATAAATCGTACATCATATTTTCGGGCTCCCCAACACTTAAACCGCCAATAGCGTTACCCGCCGCATTTTTGGAGCTGATGTAACTGCACGATGCTTTTCTAAGATCAGTATAGGTTCCGCCCTGCACAATCGGGAAGAGATTTTGGGAATATCCATATTTCCCCGTTGTTTTTTCTACCTGCTGAAAGCATCTGTTCAGCCACCGATGGGTAAGCTCCATAGATTGCTGTGCATAAGCATATTCGCTGGGGTAAGGCGGACATTCATCAAAAGCCATCATAATATCGGCGCCAATGCTCCGCTGTATATCCATTACCTTTTCGGGTGTAAATAAATGCTTACTACCATCAATATGACTTTGAAACATTACACCTTCTTCATTTATTTTGCGTGTGCCTGCCAGTGAAAAAACCTGGTACCCGCCACTGTCAGTTAAAAGTGGTTGCTGCCAGTTCATAAACCGGTGCAATCCCCCTGCTTCTTCCAGCACTTCTATGCCCGGCCGCAGGTACAAATGATAGGTATTACCCAGGATGATCTTTGCCTTTACTTCCGTATTCAACTGGCTTTGGGTAAGCGCCTTTACGCTTCCCCCGGTGCCCACGGGCATAAACATGGGCGTGGGTATGCTGCCATGGCCGGTAATGATATTACCTGTTCTTGCCGCCGATAACGCATCCTTCTGCTGTAATTCAAATTTTAATGCAGCCATAATTTTTTCAACATATTTTCACATTACAATAAATCCGCAATAACAAATCCTTCTATATTCTTACCTTCGCCGCCATGATGGAAAGACCTGATTGGCCTATTATCGTTTTTGGAGCATTTTGCTGCATTACTTTCATCCAGATCATTTATTATCTTTATTTTTTCAGAAGGCTGGCTTTCCGCCGCAGCGATTCCTCCATATCATATCATCAGCCACCTGTTTCCGTTATCGTTTGCGCCCGCGACGAAGCCGCAAATTTAGCTAAAAATCTTCCCGGTTTGCTGGTGCAGGAATTTGCCGGCATACATGAGCTCCTTTTAGTTAACGATAACTCGTTAGATGAGTCTAAATACCTGCTGGAGGCTTTACAGAAAGATTTCCCCCAGTTGCATATTATTGAGCTGAAACAGGAGGCCCAGTTTATTCCCGGTAAAAAGTTCCCGCTATCCATAGGTATTAAAACGGCAAAGCATGATGTGGTGCTGCTCACCGATGCCGACTGCGTTCCTGCAAGTGAGTTCTGGATGCATAAAATGATCTCCCCGTTTGAGCAGGAAACCGAAATTGTATTAGGCTACGGCGCCTATTATAAACGGAAGGGGCTCCTCAATAAGATCATCCGGTTTGAAACTTTCCATACAGGCGTGCAGTATCTTTCCTACGCACTGGCAGGACTACCCTATATGGGAACCGGAAGGAATCTTGCCTATAAAAAAGATGTATTTTTTCGCAATAAAGGCTTTTCAGCGCATAACCATTTACCCGGTGGCGATGATGATTTGTTCATCAATGCTACAGCCAATGGCCGGAATACAAAAGTGGTGACAGACAAAGCAGCCTTTACGCTTTCGGAGCCTAAAAGATCATGGAAAGACTGGCGGAAACAAAAGCAAAGACATTTTACTACTGCCCGGCTATATAAAGCCAAACACCGGTTCCTGCTTGGCTTATACGCACTCACACATTTTTTATTTTACCCGGCATTTGTAGCCGCTCTCATCCTTTTTCGCTGGGAACTGGCTGCAGGTGTATTTTTACTGCGCTTTATCATACAGGGCATCATTTGGTATAATGCCATGGAAAAATTAGATGAAAAGGATCTCTGGAAGTGGTTCTGGGCCTTTGATATCTTTATGTTTTTTTATTACCTCATTTTTACACCTGCGTTATGGAAGAAGCCACGGGTAAACTGGAAGTGATCACCCGGTATTTCACCAACTTATCTAACAGGCAAATAAACCAGTTCTCCGCGCTTGGCCCGGTATATACAGCATGGAATGAGAAGATCAATGTTATTTCCCGCAGGGATATTGATTCGCTTTACGAAAAGCATGTATTGCATTCGCTTGCCATTGCAGCCGTTTTTAAATTTGCCGGAGGCATTGAAGTAATTGATATTGGAACGGGAGGAGGCTTCCCGGGTATACCTCTTGCTATATTTTTTCCAGACGTCCGTTTTCACTTGGTAGATTCCATTGGCAAAAAAATAAAAGTAGTGAACGGGGTGGCAGATGCATTACAATTAAAAAACGTATCTACACAGCATATACGTGCGGAAGAGATCAGGAACAGGCAATTTGATTTTGCGGTGAGCCGTGCTGTTGCCCCGTTAAAAAGCCTCTGGCAATGGAGCGAACCGCTGTTAAATAATAAAAGGAAAATGGAAGCCTTTAAAAACGGGCTGATCTGTATGAAAGGCGGTGATCTTACACAGGAAATACAGGAAAGTAAGCTTAACCCTGCAATGTGGGAAATATCCGCCTTGTTCAAAGAACCATTTTTTGCGGAGAAATACCTGCTTTATATTCCGGCCTGCAGTGTACCGAATGTGAAATAAATCATTTAAATTACAACACAGCTAATTTATTATTAAATTAATCCGCTTGTTGCTAAAAAGGTTTGCTATAACCGTTGCCTCCCTTTTGTGCTGGAGCTTTATCATAGCACAAACTGCTGATTTTATTGATATAGGAAAGATCACGGAATATGATACGGTGTTAAAGCGGCTGTCTTATTTTACTGATTACAGCAAAAAATTAACCATTGAGGACGTTGCGCAGGCAACGTTTCATTACCCGGGTGAAAAGTTCCCTTTTGATAAAACAAGGCTTGATGCCCGTTACTTTATAAAATTATCGGTTACCAACAGCAGCTTACAGGATACATTCTGGCTATACCCCGGCAGATCGCAGCGGTATATCATGTATGCGTATGACAGCAGCACCGCCACAATGCAGGCGCTGAACAATCAGTTTCATTCGTTTTCATATACGGTGTTCAATAGTGTTCCCTATGCTTTTTTTATTGTAAAGAAAGGAACATATAGAAATTTTTATATTGAAGCGGATATCGGTTTTTACAACTGGCATCTCTTTGATCCGGTAATATTGCTGCCGCAGGAACAAACAGCTTTTACTTTTGATCATTTCCTCCGCCCCAACAGGCTATATACTTTTATTACCATAGCGCTGCTCGGTATTATGTTCAGCATGCTGGTGTACACCTTCACCATTTTTTTGCAAACCCTTAAAAATGAATACCTGTATTATGCGCTGGCGATGCTCGTTTTTATAGTTTACTTTTTGCTCCGGTTGCTCAACCTGTTTATGTTCAGTGAGCTGTATTATTTCTTTTATGATCTGAGATACCAGATGCTGCAACTCATGGGTAACATTTTTGTGATTGCTTTCATATCGTCTTTCTTTACATTAAAGAAAACTTTTCCTGATCTCTATAAACACTTTAATATCCTTATATTCATTCAGCTCATCTTTTTAGCCATCAATCTGCCCCTTACCTATACTAACCGGTATAACCATATCGGAAATATTGCCTTTGATATCGTAAGAGTGATCGCGCTGCTCTATTCAGCCGGCCTTATTGCATTATTGGTAATCCGCAAAAGAAACAAAGAGGTAAGGTACCTGGGGATAGGTTCATTTGTTGCTATCCTGCTGTCTGGTATAGCCCTCTACACCGACAATTGGGGCGAATATGAACATTACTTCTTCGGCCATGCGGGCATTGCTGTTTTAATTTTCACACTGGGCATATTGTTCCAAATGATTTTCTTTATGCAACTGCTGTCTTACAGGGAAAGAATGCAGCAGGCGCAGCATATCAGGGCGGTAGAAAAGCTACAGCTCGAGAACGACAGGAAAGAGCTTGAAAAATACAAGGCGGTCATTGATGCCAGGGATAAAGAAAGAAACCGCATATCGCAGGAAATTCATGATGATATAGGATCAGGACTTACTTCCATACGCTTGCTGAGTGAAATTGCCAAAACCAAAAACGCACACAAGGATACGGCCAGGGAGCTCGAAAAGATTTCGGGAACAGCCAATGTATTGATTGATAAAATGAATGAGATTATATGGACATTAAATTCAAGGAACGATACACTCCCCAACCTCATTGCCTACCTGCGCCATCTGGTGGTGGAGTACTTTGAACCGCTGCCCACCCAATTGCACATCGTAACGCCTGAAAATATCAGTGAAATACCGGTGAGCGGAAAAATACGCCGCAATATCCTGCTTTCCGTAAAAGAAGCATTACACAATATTGTTAAGCATTCACAGGCAACAGAAGTGAATATCCATTTTACCACCGGAGCGTATTTTTCCATTTCCATATCAGACAACGGTATAGGTTTCGACCCTTCACTTACCCAAAGTTATAATAACGGGCTCCAAAACATAAAAGAGCGGCTTTCAATCATAGGCGGCTCCTGCAGCATTTCAAACAATGGCGGAACTTCTATCATATTAAAGATACCTTTGGTATAGTACCCGCTTAAGGGTACAGCTATTTCAGGAATTAAACTTTAGTTTTGCAGATCACTTATGTTACATGGATATGATCTCTGTTTGCATTGTAGAAGATAATAATGATATACGCCAGGCATTGGAGCAAATCATTATGATGGCTGAGGGATACCAGTTCAGGGGATCTTTTATCAGCGCAGAGAGCGCTATTGCCGGTATTCCCAAGCTGAAACCCAACGTAGTGTTGATGGACATCAATTTAGGCGGCATGAGCGGCATTGATTGCGTAAGGGAGTTAAAGCCGAAACACCCCGATATATTATTCATGATGTGCACCGTGTATGAAGAGGATGAAAAGATTTTCGAGGCTCTGGCCGCCGGCGCCAACGGGTATATCCTGAAAAAAACCGCTCCCGGTAAGCTGCTCGAATCTATACGGGAGCTGGCAGAAGGCGGAGCGCCAATGAGCAGCCAGATCGCCAGAAAAGTGGTAATGGCTTTCCAGGAAAAAAATGCGGCTTCCGGTCTTTTGGATAATTTATCCAACCGGGAGCATGAAATCCTTGAGCTGCTTGCCAAAGGAATGCTGTATAAGGAAATTTCAACAAGGCTGGGCATTGCACAGGAAACCGTGCGCAAACATGTATATCATATTTATGAAAAACTGCATGTCAACAATCGCGTTGAAGCAGTAAACAAATATTTTGGACGGTAAATGCCGATCAGGTTCATACCCGTGTTAAATTGAAGAAACCGTTCCGGCAAACCGGAATGGTTTTTTTTCTGGTAAAAAACCTCCGTTACGCTTTTTCTGCAATGAAGAAAAGATCAAAGCAATCATCATCAGCCGCACGGATAGTATAGTCTTCGTAAGTAATCCCTGTAACGAGTTCCTTATTGCTGTTCAGCAGCTTCTTCCTGTTCAGCCGGTTCAGGATGTCGTATGGTATTTGAAGCAGCCTGCGGGGCAGCCGGTATTGCAAATTCAAAACATCAAAACGGGTTATTCTTTCCACGGCAGCCTTATTCCTGGCATAATAATCCATGATGGCTTCGTTTCCAAACACACCCAGCGGCTGCACTTTTTGAAAACTGGTGAGCAATAGTTGCTCCAGTTCCTGCACGGTATATTCCCTTACATGCCAGGGATTACGGGTAAGCGACATTTTTTTATTGGGCGTGGTAACGATCAGTTTTCCGCCGCTTTTTAGCACCCGGCTTATTTCCTGCAAAAAAATGTTATCTTTTTGTATATGTTCAATTACCTGGAAAGTGATCACAAAATCGAAGCTGCCGGAAGGAATACCATGCAAAGGGGGTACATTCATTTGTATGAATGTTACATTGCTTTTGCCGGCAGGCGCTTCATCCGAAACATCGGCCTGGTATTTATCAATAGTAACAAATTCATCTGTATGCGGGGCTATAATGTTAACGCCATAGCCGCTTCCGGTACCAATTTCCAGCACCTTACCCGAAATAAGCTTTGCCGCTTCTATATAAGCAAGCAGGGAGCGCTGGAATACATAGTTATCCGAATGGTCTTTTTGTGATACCCTTTCCGCAGTTTGTAAAATTTTCATATTGCAGTATACGATGCTTTATTTTATGAACCCATGCGTCAGAATCCTTACCCTGATAATTTGACATGCGAAGATAAGCCGCCTGACTGGTGCATAGATACACATTGTTTTTTTATTCTTTCTATGGTGTGCCTGTGTTTATACTGTGCCTATGTATTGAAGATAACAAACACAGGAAACACATGGCACATCCAAAACGCAGGTTAATCTAAACTGTCGTCTGAAAAAACAAAATAATGAACAGCGAAAAACCATAATGTAATCTCTTCATAGTGAAAATACCCGGTTGCAAATACCCCCTGGCAATGCGTTATCTTTGCACCGTGAACAATACAACCAATCCTGTTATACTTTTCGACGGTGTATGCAATCTTTGCAACAGCAGTGTACAGTTTATAATAAGGAAAGATAAAAAAAACCATTTTAATTTCACTTCGCTCCAGGGTCAAACCGGGCAGTTCCTGTTACAAAAATTTAACCTGCCCCCCGCTCACTATGATTCTTTTGTATTGGCAGAAGGAGATCAGGTATACTCACAAAGTACTGCTGCATTGCGGGTTTTAAAAAAGTTGGGCCTACCATGGAGCCTTGCATACGGGTGCATAATTATACCACGTTTTATAAGAGATGCGGTGTACAGGCTGATAGCAAAAAACAGGTACAAATGGTTTGGCAAAAAAGAATGCTGTATGATACCATCTGCCGAGCTAAGCGCAAAGTTTTTAGACTGATTCTTTCCTTACTTTGTCTAATATTTTCTGATACCTTTTTTCATTCCCTGCCCTAACGATCAGGGTTGTAACAAATCCAAGAATAAATCCAATAACCACAATCAGAGCTATTTTATTATTATCCTGGGCTATGGGTATAATACTTATACCGCCCATAAACATCAGTACAAAAAAGGAAATAAAGATAATAGCCAATCCCCAACTGAAAGTGTAAAGGAGATAATAACCCATTTTTGATCCCTTTCTTTGTTCCCTCCATAGTTCCGTGAAACGGATATCTTCCTTTGTTATGGGCTTGCTCACAATGAAACCAATTTATGATTTGAAATTTGAAATTTGAAACGCCATGCCAGGTAAAAGGTATCAGCCGTGCAACCTGCACCCTGTACCCTGCACCTTGTAACTTGCACACCCTGTACCCTGAAACTTGCTTCCCCTTACTCACTCATCATTTCCTTTACCACCCTGATAAAATCTTCTACGTTTGGCTTGCTGAAATAGTCGCCGTCTGTTCCGTATGCCGGGCGGTGCGGCTGTGCGGTAATGGTTCGGGGAGCAACATCTAACCAGCGGTATCCTCCCTGCATTTCCATAACCATATTAAACATATAGGCCGCCGCACCACCGGGCAGATCTTCATCGGCAAAAATAATACGGCTGGTTTTTTTAAGAGAATCCAGAATGCTGTTGTTAATATCGAAAGGCAGAAGGGTTTGCACATCAATAACTTCACAGGATGCCCCCATTTCATCGAGCAGTATTGCCGCCTCATGCGCAATACGTAAAGTAGCGCCATAGGAAACGATGGTAATATCGCTTCCCTCTTTTATAATTTCAGGAACACCCAGCGCTACCCTGTAGTTTAAAAGATCGGAGGGTAATTTTTCTTTGAGGCGGTAAGCATTCAGGCATTCTATCATTATTGCCGGGTCGTTCACTTCTAATAAGGTATTATACATACCCGCGGCCTGCACCATGTTACGCGGTACGCACACATGAAATCCTCGGAGCGCATTAATAAGCATGCCCATCGGTGAACCGCTATGCCATATCCCCTCCAGTCTGTGCCCCCGGGTGCGCACAATAATGGGGCAACTTTGTTTGCCTTTGGTACGGTAATGTAAAGAGGCCGCATCATCGCTTAAAGGCTGCAGACCGTAGAGCATATAGTCAACATACTGAATTTCTGCTATGGGCCGCAAGCCCCTCATGGCCAAACCAATACCCTGTCCCATAATGGTGAGCTCACGGATACCGGTATCAAAAATTCTTTTATCGCCATGTTTTTGCTGCAAACCTGCAAAACCCTGGTTAACATCGCCAATTAATCCCAGGTCTTCACCAAAAGCCAGCACTTTAGGATTGTTTGCGAACAGCTCATCAAAATACCGGTTTAGTATCTGGTAACCATTTAAAAGCGGCGCGTTTTCATTGTATTGCAAAGCCGTGGGCTGAACATGCTGCAGGCTTTTTGTTCCCTCATTATACAAATGCGAATGATACAATGCATTTTGTTCGGAAAGCAGCCTGTTGTAATACTGCTGCACAACGGTATCTCCGCTAAAATTAACGCCGGTTGCCAAAGCTTTTAAAATATCTCTCCTGTCTGGTTCACGGTTCGCCTGCAGGCTTTTAACGGCAACCTGTATGCGCCCGGTATGGTCTTTTCCTGCACTGATAACATGCTGTAAAACGGAAATCGTTTGCGTTAGCATGGCCTTAATGGGCGAAGTATATTTATCCCACGCTAACTGGCGGCCTGTTTTTATTGTTGATTTGGCATTGATCTCAATTGCGTTCAGCTCCTCTTCTTCCGCCAGGGCGTTTGCAATGATCCATTCTTTCATTTTTTTGATACAGTCCCATTCTCTTTCCCATTCCAGGCGATCCGCTGTTTTATAACGCTCATGGCTACCTGAAGTAGAATGTCCCTGCGGCTGGGTTACTTCTTCCACATGAAAAACGGCGGGAATATGCGTGTCACGCACTTTTTGAATGCCCTGTTCAAATATTTCGCAAAGTCCTGCATAATCCCAGCATTTCACCTTATAAATATCTATCCCCGTACTGTTGCCTTTTTTCTGAAATCCTTTTAAGGCATCCGAAATAGAACCTTTTACGATCTGGTTGCCGGAGGGAACAGAAATACCGTAGCCGTCATCCCATATAAAAATTGCCAGTGGTACTTCCAGCACTGCGGCGGCATTTACCGTTTCCCAAAAATGTCCTTCGGAAGTAGAGGCATCGCCAATGGTACAAAAGCAAACTTCATTTCCATTATCAGACAGGCTGGTATACCGGCGCAATTGTTCCACCTCACGAAATACTTTTGAAGCAAAAGCCAGTCCCAGCGCCCTGGGCATTTGCCCGGCAGTGGGAGCAATGCCGCTGGTTATATTTTTATGGTTAATCAGATCAAGAAATTCGCCGTGTTCATCTACAAAAGATGAGGCAAAATGTGCATTCATTTGTCTTCCTGCACTGTGGGGCTCGTCCTTTTCATCGGGGTTGGCATACAATTGTGCAAAAAAATCTTCTATGGTAGCTGTTTCAGTAGCGAAGGCAATGGTTTGATCACGGTAATATCCCGCGTAAAAATCGCCGGGCTGAAAAAATTTAGATAAGGCAATCTGCGGTACTTCCTTACCATCGCCGAAGATGCCGAACTTGGCCTTCCCTGTAAGCACCTCCTTGCGACCCAGCAAACTGGCTTCCCTGCTTTCACAGGCAAGCCGGTAATCGTTAAGCACTTCTTCACGGAAGCGATCAAAAGAAAGTTTTTCTTCGGACAGAATATCGTTGGGAATAATGTGCTCCATAAGCGCAAAAATACCCGAAAATTATTTAAATAGACGGCATAATTCCCTGCGGGGAAAAATGGTGTATTAGCTTCAGTTACTGGCTGTATAATGCAAAAACCTCTTATCTTTGCGCCACTTTAAAATTTTAATATGGCAACCACAGCAGACATCAGCAGGGGCATGATCCTGAAATTAGACGACAGTTTATATACGATAATAGAGTTTGGCGAAAATAAAACCGCCAGGGCAGCTGCAAAGGTATGGGCCAAGCTCAAAGGGGTAGAGAATAACCGCAGTATCGAAAAAACATGGAACTCGGGCGATAGCATTTACCCGGTTAGAGTGGAAAGAAAGAACTACCAGTATTTATATAAAGACGATTCGGGGTATAATTTTATGGATAACGAAACCTTTGAGCAAATCGTAGTACAGGAATCGCTCATAGACGCGCCGCAGTTTTTAAAAGAAGCCCAGGAAGTTTCCGTGCTAATCAATACGGAAACCGAGTTGCCTATGAGCGTGGAGCTGCCCGATAAAATTATTGTGCTGGTTACCTACAGCGAACCGGGTATCAGAGGCGACACGGCCACACGCACGCTAAAAGCCGCTACTATTGAAACCGGGGCTACCGTAATGGTGCCGCTTTTTGTAGAAGAAGGGGAATTAATCAGGATCAATACCAAGAACGGAGAATATGTTGAAAGGGTAAAAAACTGATTTTTGGGTATATTTACCCTGAATTCCTATATCTTAGTCGCCAGTTTCGAAACAATTGGCGGTTTTAATAAAAATAAATTTACCCACATGGATTTTAAGCAAATTCAGGAGCTGATAAAGATCATCAACAAGTCCAATATAGGAGAAATTAGCATCGAAGACCAGGATTTTAAAATTACAATAAAGCAAAAAGAAGAGCACATTACACAGGTTGTATCGTCTGCCCCTCACCCTGCTCAATCTTTTGCCGGTTCACCTCAGGCCAATAATGCGGTACAGGAAAAACCCAAAGTTGCCGCCGAACCAAAGGCCGATAACCTGCTTACTATTAAAAGTCCTATGATAGGTACTTTTTACCGCCGTGCATCGCCCGATAAACCTTTATTTGTTGAGGTGGG
Organism: Agriterribacter sp.; assembly: GCF_035445465.1. Classification (NCBI taxonomy): domain Bacteria; kingdom Pseudomonadati; phylum Bacteroidota; class Chitinophagia; order Chitinophagales; family Chitinophagaceae; genus Agriterribacter; species Agriterribacter sp. The sequence continues at coordinate 89,493 of NZ_DAOMQT010000012.1, read as the reverse complement.
AGATGAGGTTAGCCCGGGAAAAGTGGTTTGTATTATTGAAGCCATGAAGCTGTTTAACGAAATTGAAAGTGAAGTGAGCGGTAAGATCGTAAAGATACTGGCCGATGACGCCAGTCCTGTAGAATACGACCAGCCGCTGTTTTTGGTGGAACCCAATTAGAGAATGTGGAAAAGTGAAAATATGAAAACCTGTCTGCCGGCAGGCAGGTGTGACAAATGAGTGTTTTTACAGCTATTTATAATATTTCCACACTTTCACATTTCCCACATTTTATCACATTAATTATTCTATGTTCAAAAAAATACTTATTGCCAACCGCGGCGAAATTGCATTGCGGATCATTCGTACCTGCAGGGAAATGGGTATCAAAACAGTGGCGGTATATTCTACTGCAGATAAAGACAGCCTGCATGTAAAATTTGCCGATGAAGCGGTATGCCTCGGCCGCCCGCAAAGTGCGGACTCTTATCTTAATATTCCCCACCTTATGGCAGCGGTAGAAATTACCAATGCAGATGCCATTCACCCGGGATATGGTTTCTTAGCCGAAAATGCCCGGTTTGCCCAGATTTGCTGTGAGCATGGTATAAAATTTATAGGACCCACTCCCGGCATGATCACCGCTATGGGTGATAAGATCACGGCCAAGGAAACCATGATTAAGGCCGGCGTTCCCGTGGTGCCCGGGGGTAAAGGGCTTTTAGAAAGTGTGGTTGAGGCAAAAGGACTGGCGAAAGAGATCGGTTATCCTGTAATTTTAAAAGCAACAGCCGGTGGCGGAGGAAAGGGAATGCGGGTGGTTTGGGAAGAGGCTGAATTGGAGAAAGCATACAACAACGCGAAGGCCGAGGCCGGTGCCTCCTTCAAGAATGACGGGATATACATGGAAAAATTTGTAGAAGAACCCCGTCATATAGAAATTCAAATAGCCGGCGACCGCTATGGTAAAGTTTGCCATATGAGCGAAAGGGATTGCTCTATTCAGCGCCGCCACCAGAAGCTTGTGGAAGAATCGCCTTCTCCTTTCATGACCAATGACCTGCGTGAAAAAATGGGCGAGGCAGCGGTAAAAGCCGCTTCCGCTATTAATTACGAAAGTGTGGGAACGATAGAATTTCTTGTGGACAAGCACAGGAATTTTTACTTTATGGAGATGAATACCCGCATACAGGTGGAGCATTGCGTTACAGAAGAAGTAACCAATTTTGACCTGGTAAAGGAACAAATAAAGATCGCATCCGGCGAATCTATTTCCGGCAGGAATTATTACCCGGAAATGCACGCCATAGAATGCCGGGTCAATGCCGAAGATCCATATAACGATTTCAGACCTTCACCGGGAAAAATAACGGTATTGCACCAACCGGGCGGACATGGTGTACGTATTGATTCGCATATTTACGCCGGCTATGTTATTCCTCCTTATTATGATTCCATGATCGGTAAAATCATTGCTATTGCCCGTACCAGGGAGGAAGCCATTAATACCATGAGCCGCGCGTTAAGCGAATATGTAATTGAAGGCGTAAAAACAACGATTCCTTTTCACCAGCAGCTTATGCGAAATGAAGATTTCAGAAAAGGAAATTTCACCACTAAATTCCTGGAATCATTTACCATGTTATAGCTGCTGTTATCTCTTTGGTATTTCTATCTGCTGGGTAGCTGGTTGATAGTTGATTGTTCAGTGTGCACGATAATCAACGGGCTGTTCTGCTTTCCTGTTTACGGCTTATCACTTATTACATCTAATATCAGCTCCCCATCTTTGGATGGTTTTATTTCTATCTTTGCCGGCACAATAAATACACCGGAAGGGTAAATTTTCTTAACCTGCTGCATCAGTTGTTCGGCATCCTCCCTTGTTCTGAAATTACCCATCTGAATTTTGAAGTAAGGAGAGTGGTAAATGAAATAGGTTTTTTCTTCCGGAAAGTCGCTTAACATGCGCGTTTTAACGGAAAGCGCGGTATTGCGGTCATTGGTATTAATAACCTGCAGGCGGAATCCCTGTATATTCCGGAGCGTTTTTAAATACACGTCTTCGTTAACCTCCCTGTTCTTTTTAACAAGTGCATTCAGCCGGGGATCTTTATTGACGGAAACATTGTGCAGCGTATCGTTTGCTGTATCCTGGGCCATTACGCCAGCCGTAAATAAAAATAGGATAACGGAGATGCCTGTTTTTTTCATACCGGAATATTTAGTAATACATGTGCGATACGCTAATATACATGCTCTTTTACATACCCAGAGCATAGTGAAAATACACTTTAGCTTTATATAATGTTAAACATAAAAATCATACCGGTTTTTGCCCGGACGCATGTACAATATCAATGCTGCCGCTGCACCCGATACGGCTTGCGCCGGCAGCAAGGAGCTCAGCGGCAAATGCAAAGCTGCGTATGCCTCCAGATGCCTTTATTTGAACATGCGGCGGCAAATGTTGTCTCATAAGCCGGACAGCTTCAACAGTAGCTCCTTTTCCGCCATATCCCGTAGATGTTTTTAAAAAATCTACCCCGGCGGCGCCATATAATGTACAGCATTTGATGATCTCATCAGTTGTGAGCATCCCGGTTTCAATAATAACCTTTAATACCCGGTTCTTATTTCTGATAACAGGCAGTATAGCATTCATTTCGCTCGCAATAAACTGCCAGTCGTTATTTTTTACAGCCGCAATATTCATTACCATATCCAGCTCATCCGCACCGTCTACGATAGCTAATACCACTTCGGCCAGCTTGGCTTCAATGGCCGAATACCCAAACGGGAATCCAATTACAGTAGCCGTTTTTACTGCCGACCCTGCAAGCAGCTCTGTTGCTTTTTTTACATATAAAGGAGGAACGCATACCGCTGCAAAACGGTATGTAAGCGCTTCGCCGCAAAGCCGCTCAATATCCGTAAGTGTTGTATCCGGTTTTAAAACGGTGTGATCAATATAAGCGGCGATGTCCAAATTTGAGATTTGAGATTTGAAATTTGAGAACCTTAAAACCTTACACCCTATACCTTACTCCCTATACCCTGCTCTCTCACCCCTTTCAAAAACCGGCTCACTGTTGTCAGCTTCAAGCTTCCTTTCCATGACACTGCTTATATTTTTTACCGCTGCCGCAGGGGCACGGATCATTGCGCCCAATTTTTGGCCCAACTTTAACCGGTTCCTGTTTTACTGCCGCGCCGGAAGGATCAAAATAATCATTTTCATTTGCTGCGTAATCATCACCACGCGCATCAATCTCGTCTTTATTGGCCCTCATCTTGCTCATGTCTGTTTTTTGCTCCCTGCCTTCTCTTATCTGCCCAGCATTTTGCTCAACAGGTATAGCGGCGTGACTAAGGAAAGCAACAATATCCCTGTTTACCTCCCCATCCATGTTACGGAACATTTCAAAAGCGGATGTTTTATATATAACCAAAGGATCTTTTTGTTCATATACCGCCGTTTGCACACTGTGTTTCAAATCGTCCATTGCCCGCAGGTGCTCTTTCCAGGCATCGTCAATTACCGCAAGGGTAATGGTTCTTTCCAGCGCATTCGCCAATTCCGTTCCTTTCGATTCCAATGTTTTTTTCATATTCGCCAATACCTGTATACTCTTCTTTCCATCCGAAAAAGGTACCACCACATTTTCAATATGATTGCCCTGCATGAGTTTAATATTCTGAAAAACAGGCATAGACTGTTTCGTTAAGTTTTGCTTGCGTTCCTGGTAATGAACAGATGCTTCATTATACAAATGATCTGCTATCTTATTGACATCCCCTTTCATAAACTCGTCATGGCTAATGGTAGTATCAATACCAAAATGAATGATGGCAGCCAGCTTAAAGCCTTCATAATCTTCCTGCTCGCGGAAAGAATTGATCAACCCTTCCGAAACACTATAAAACGCATTGTCCAGGTCAAGTGCCAGGCGGTCGCCAAACAAGGCGTGTTCCCGCTTGGTATATACCACATTGCGCTGCTTGTTCATTACATCGTCATATTCCAGCAGGCGCTTACGGATGCCGAAGTTGTTTTCCTCCACCTTTTTCTGCGCTCTTTCAATACTTTTAGTGATCATACTATGCTGGATCACTTCTCCTTCCTTGTATCCCATCCTGTCCATCAAAGAAGCTATACGCTCACTGCCAAACATACGCATCAGGTCATCTTCCAGCGATACATAAAACTGTGAAGTACCGGGATCGCCCTGGCGTCCGGCACGACCGCGCAACTGTCTGTCTACACGGCGCGATTCGTGTCTTTCGGTACCAATAATAGCCAGCCCGCCTGCTTCCTTAACACCGGGGCCTAATTTTATATCCGTTCCGCGGCCGGCCATGTTGGTAGCTATGGTAACGGCTCCGCTCAAACCCGCTTCCAATACTACCTGCGCTTCACGGGCATGTTGTTTTGCATTCAGCACATTATGCGGTATTTTCCTGGCGTGCAGCATTTTGCTCAGCAACTCACTTACTTCAACCGAAGTGGTACCCACCAATGTAGGGCGCCCGCTGTTACGTAACTTTTCAATTTCTTCAATTACCGCTTTAAATTTTTCGCGTTTGGTTTTATACACCAGGTCCTGCTCATCTTTACGCGTAACAGGTATATTGGTAGGAACAGCAACCACATCTAATTTGTAGATGCTCCAGAATTCGCCTGCTTCCGTTTCCGCGGTACCTGTCATACCCGCGAGCTTATGATACATGCGGAAGAAATTCTGCAACGTAACGGTAGCATAGGTTTGTGTAGCGGCCTCTACCTTCACGTTTTCCTTTGCCTCAATGGCCTGGTGAAGGCCATCACTATAGCGGCGACCTTCCATGATACGCCCGGTTTGCTCATCAACAATTTTTACCTGCCCTTCTATTACAATATATTCTATATCCTTTTCAAATAAAGTATATGCTTTCAGCAACTGCTGCACCGTATGTATACGTTCAGCTTTTTGCGAATATTCACTTAACACTTCTTCCTTGCGCTGCAGTTTAGCTTCCACGGCATCGACTCCTTTTTCAATATCCGACAATTGCGTGCTCAGATCGGGTAGCACAAAAAAGTTAGGATCTTCGCCTCCCTTTGTAATGTATTGCAAGCCTTTATCCGTAAGCTCTACCTGGTTATTCTTTTCGTCAATATGAAAAAACAATTCCTCATCCACAACATGCATGTTTTTTCCCTGGTCGGCCAGGTAAAAGTTTTCCACCTTCTGTAGTTTCACACGGATACCGGGTTCACTCAGGTATTTAATTAATGCTGTATTCTTGGGTAGCCCGCGGTAAGCGCGCAGCAGCGCAAGCCCTCCCTCGCGAATATCATCTTTACCTTCCGCTATTAATTTTTTGGCATCAATCAACGCTTTATTCACCACCTGCTTCTGAGCTTCCACCAGCTGGTGCACACGGGGTTTTAAATGAATATATTGCTGATCATCGCCGCCTTTTGATATAGGACCTGAAATGATCAGCGGCGTACGGGCATCATCAATCAATACGCTGTCTACTTCATCCACCATACCGTAATGATGCTTACGCTGTACCATTTCATCGGGGTTATGCACCATGTTATCACGCAGGTAGTCGAAACCAAATTCGTTATTGGTACCGTAGGTTATACTGGCCTGGTATGCCTTGCGCCGGTCAGCGCTGTTGGGGTAATGCCGGTCAATACAATCCACCGTTAATCCAAGAAATTCATATAAAGTGCCATTCCATTCCGAGTCGCGTTTGGCAAGATAATCGTTTACGGTAACAATATGCACTCCCTGGTCGGCAAGCGCGTTGAGGTAAGCAGGCAGGGTAGATACCAGCGTTTTACCCTCACCGGTAGCCATCTCTGCTATTTTTCCCTGGTGTAATACCACACCGCCCAGCAGCTGCACATCATAATGTACCATGTTCCAGGTAACAAGATTACCGCCTGCCAGCCAGCTATTTTTATAGGTTACCTTATCACCGTCAATGGTAATATGCGCCTTTTTAACACTCAGCTCCCTGTCGAGCTCTGTAGCCGTTGCCACCAGTTCCGTATTATTTGTAAAACGGCGTGCTGTTTCCTTTACCACTGCAAAAGCTTCGGGCAGGATCTCATTAAGCACTTCTTCAATTTTTTCATTGCGCTGTTTGCCCAGCTTATCTATCTGCTGGTATATTTCATCCTTTTGCATTATTTCGGAAAATGCCAGCTCTTCCGCCTTTTGCTTAAGTTCGGTTATTTCATTTTCAACAGTTGAGATATGTTGTTTGATCCGGGATTTAAATTCATTGGTTTTGTTTCTGAGCTCATCATTGGAAAGCGATGCATAGGAAGTAAAATACCCGTTGATCTCTTCCACATAATGTGAAATATTCTTAATATCTTTCTCGGACTTGTTTCCCCCAAATATTTTAGAGATAAATTGCAACATATTGAGCGTGTATTAATAAAATGTATTTATGATATAATGCTGAGCTAATTGTAATATGCCGGATTGTTGTGAGAGGTGAATGGTGAATAGTGATTCATTCACCTTTCACTATTGCCTCTGTCTGAACGATGTTCAGCCCCGCCCGGACGATACCAGTCGGATGGGGGCATTGCTTATTCATTCCATTTCTTTTTCTTTCACTTTTTTCTTCTCACTTTTCACGATACAATACATTGCATATGATTAACTTAACACGAGTTATCCTTTTTTCCTGACAAATATAATGCTGCTTTTACAGGCAGTCATATTGGCAGAAGGAGAGCAAAGGTAAGAAAACTAAGAAAGAGGCGAAGAAATTTGGATCCTGTTAACAGAAGGTTGAGAAGTTTATAGTTTATAGTTTGTGGTTGCCAGTTGAATACCTCAGGTTTCCTGCTGATATCTGAGCCCGATTCTTCACAACTTGCTGCCTGCTCCAGGTCATAGGTGCATTAACAGGACTTTTCCACCTTGCAACATGTGACCTGTAACCTGTAGCTCCAACTTCCAAACCATAAACTCCCAAACTATAAATTCCTATCCTAACCCGAGCTCAAAATGCCTTTCCGGTATCTGCACATCAAAAAAGCCTTTTTTTATCAGGCGGTTTTTGAAATCCTGCTGAACATCATACTCGCCATGAACAAGGAATAATGTTTTTATTTCCCGCGGATTCTGACAGGCAAGGAACTGGGAAAGGTCTTCATAATCACCATGGGCGCTCATGCTGCGGATGGAGCCAATTTCGGCGTTCACCTGGTGATATACGCCAAAAATAGTTACCTCCTTTGCACCTGCTATTAACCTGCCGCCCAGAGAATGCGGTTCGCAATACCCGGTAAACAAAATGGTATTGCGGCTGTTTTCAATTGTATTGCTGATATGGTGCTTCACCCGGCCGCCTTCGGCCATACCACTGGCGGAAATAATTACACAAGGCTCATTTCTAAAGTTGAGCAGCTTTGATTCTTCAACCGTTTTAATGAATTTCAAACCTTTAAATCCAAAAGGATCCTGGTCTGACTGTAATATTTTCTGAATGGTGTTGTTAAAGTATTGAGGATATTTCTTTACAATCTCCGTAGACTTTACGCTCAGCGGGCTGTCTACAAAATAATCCAGGTCGGGCAGTCTCCTTTCTAATTCCAACTGGTTGAGCGCAAATAAAATTTCCTGCGTTCGCCCTACGCTAAACGCAGGTATCACCAGTTTTCCTTTTTTCTGCAGGCAGGCTTTTTCAATCCATTGCAGTATCTGGTCGGGAGTGGTAGTATGCTGGTCGTGCAGGCTGTTGCCGTATGTAGATTCCAGTAAAATATAATCTGCCTGTGGAAATATCTGGGGCGAACGCAAAATAACATCCCTGTAGCGTCCTACATCGCCGCTAAAGCTGATGCGTGTGATCTTGCCGTTCTCTGTTATTTTTAAATGCACCGCGGCGCTGCCAATGATATGTCCCACATCGGTATACAGCAGCTCAATTCCTTCTTCTATCGTGAACCAGTTGCCATATTCAACTGTAGCGAAAAATCCATTAGTCTTTTTTGCATCTTCCGTATTGTATAAGGGTTGCAAATATCCCTGTCCTGCAGCGGCTCTCCGTTTATTGATATATTTCACTTCATCTTCCTGTATACCGGCCGAATCCTCCAGCAGCACTTCCGTTAGCTCGCGGGTAGCCGGCGTGCAAAATATTTTCCCCACAAAACCATCCTTTACTAATTTAGGTATCAGCCCGCTATGATCAATGTGCGCATGCGACAATATCAAGTAATCCACTTCGGGCGGATTAAAACCCCAGCCCCTGTTTAACACATCGGTTTCTTTACCTAATCCCTGGAACATCCCGCAATCCAGCAATATTTTTTTGCCGCTTTTTAAAGTGATCAGGTGCTTTGAGCCGGTTACGGTACGGGCGGCGCCGTGGAATGCTATTTTCATATAGAGCGACAAATTAAGACAAAGAACCAAATAAAAGCCAAATCCGAAGCCTAAAGCTCGAAATTCGATGGAATACAAAGCACCAAGAACCAAAAAGCAAGAACCAAACCTGTCCGCCGGGGCGGATAAAATTCAAATTTCAAATCCGAAGCAATAAATCTGAAATCCGAAGGGAAATACAAAGCATCAAGAACCAAATAACAAGAACCAAATAAATCTCAAACCTGAAGCAAAAAGTTGGAAATCCGAAACGGAGAAGGAGGGCTGTCAGCAATTAGCTTTGAACAGTATAGAGAAGGAACATTCATCTTATCGTTAGTAATACTCAACCGATAGCTCTGACTGCTGATAACTGCACCCTGTCCGCCATCTCAAATTTTAGATCTCAAATTTCAAATCGTCCCCTACTTCGACAAAATAGTCAGTTCCGTTCTCCGGTTTGCCGCTTTTCCTTCTTCCGTAGCATTATCGCTTACCGGCCTGGCAGCACCGAAACCTTTATACTGCAGGCGTGAAGCATCTATGTTTTTGCTGATCAGGTAATCTACTACCGCCTTTGCCCGGTTATTGGAGAGTGTAAGATTATCGGCTGCTTTACCCGTATTATCGGTATGCCCGCCGATCAGTATGGTAATGCCGGGATTATCATTGAGCAATTCCACTACACGATCCAGCTCGGCAATAGATTGCTGCTCCAGCTCAAACCGGTTAACATCAAAGAAGATATTGTTGAGCACAACAGATGCATTCGCTTCTATAGGCTGTAGTCCAATATCAATTGTATAGGTAGCGTCGGGTGCTTTTTGGCTGAATGGAAAATTTTTAGAATAAAATAAATAGCCTTTCCGGTTTACATTGAACGCGTAATCTTTGCCCAATGGCAGGGTAATAAGATAATCGCCGCTTTCATTGGTTTGCACTTTTACCAAGGTTTGTCCTGAACCGATATCAATTAATTCTACCGCGGAAGGCAGTCCTTCTTTGGTTGTACTGTCAAATACTTTTCCCTGCACCCATAATGTTTTGTTGGGGCGTATATCTTCCCGCATTTCAAATGTATAAATATCCAGTCCTCCGCGGGTATCCGCCCTGTCGCTGGCATAATATGCTGTTTTACCATCTGCCGCCACTACCAGGCTGCCTTCATTTTCGGTAGTATTAATAGGGTAACCCAGGTTTTCAATATTATTCCAGGTACCATCACTTTGCTTTCGTGCAAGAAACAAATCATCGCCGCCATATCCCGTTAACCCGTTAGAAGTAAAATACATGGTTTGATTATCGGCATGAATAAAAGGGCAGCTTTCATCGCCTGCGGTATTTATTTTGGAGCCCATATTCTGGGGTTCACCCCATCGTCCGTTGGGCATACGTTTGGAAACGTAAATATCTTTACCGCCGTACCCACCCGGCCGGTTGCTGGAAAAATACAGCTCCCGTTTATCGGGTGACAGGCAGGGTGAAGATTCCCAGAACTCCGTGTTTACCGGTTCGCCTATATTTTCCGGGGTACTCCATCCTTTTTTGGTAAGTGATGAAAAAAACAGGTCGCAGCTTCCCAAACCTTCAGGAAAATTACAGCCTGTAAAAACCAGCCACTCCCCATCCTGCGAAATATTTTGTGCTCCTTCATTAAAGTTGCTGTTGATATCTCCGTCAATTCCTTTAGCTTTTGACCACTCATCGCCTTTCCTGTCGCTAACGAAAAAATCTTCATTACGTCCCTTTACCCGCCTGGTAAATACCAGGGTTTTATCATCTATGGTAACAGAAGGGTAATATTCGAGGTCGGCGCTGTTGATGCTGTCGCCAACATTACTTGGAGCAAAAACATAGTTTTTAGTATTGTGCTCCTTTTCGTATTGCACAGCAAATTCAAATGAACGCTTCCGGTAGGCACCCGCCCTGCGGCTGGATTCATTAAGATCGGGAATGGTCATAAATTCGTTAACCGCATCAAGGGCATTTTCAAAACGTCCTGCTCCAGCGAGGTTAATGGCATAGGGTAATTTATAATCCTTTGTATATTCCATATCCGTTGCAAAGGCCTGTTCGTAAGACGCGATACAACTGTCGTACAATTTCATCTCTCCGTATATGCCTGCTTTTGTGAGCCAGGCATCCACAAACCGGTTGTCGGTTTCGAGTGCGCGGTTTATAAATTGTATGGCTTCCTTATAATCGCCATTCTGTGCCTTGTCGAGCGCAAGGTTATAGAAGTTAACCGCTCTTTTATTTATTTTTTGGGTATTGTACTGCTGGGCGAAAGACGCGCTGCAAAACAGGCAGATGCAGAACAATATAGCTATTCGGTTTATCATTATTATATATAAGAAATGATAACGAAGCTATTCAAAAATTATTCCGCAGTACAGAAGAAAATGTTAATGCAGACCGCAGCGTTCTGTTAGCCATAAAGACACGAATTTGCACTGGTACCTTGGTATCTATTGGTTGGTGCATACTGTACAACAAATTATTACTATCATACCATCTTAGAAAGAGATAGCCACGAAGACACGAATTTACACTACATATCTTCGTGTCCATTCGTGTCTTCGTGGCGTACTTTGCTCTTTACAATAAGGTTTATTATTTTTTCTTTTTCTGGCTTTTCGGAGCAAAAATGATCATCATGCGCTTACCTTCTAATTTAGGCAATCCTTCCGGAGCTCCGGTATCTGCAAGCCTTTCCGCAAACTTCAGCAACAGCAGCTCTCCTCTTTCCTTAAACATAATAGCACGGCCTTTAAACTGCACGTAAGCTTTAACTTTATTACCATCTTTCAAAAAATCCTCGGCATGCTTGGCTTTAAAATTAAAGTCGTGCTCATCTGTATTGGGCGTAAACCGGATTTCCTTTACTTCAGAAACTTTGGAGTTGGCTTTCATCTCCTTCTCCTTTTTCTTCTTTTCGTAGAGGAACTTATTATAATCAATGATCCTGCATACGGGAGGATCCGCATTGGGGGAAATTTCTACAAGATCCAGTCCCTGCTCATTGGCAAGCTTTAAAGCATCCTGGATGGAAAACACGCCTACCTCCACATTATCACCCACCAGCCTTACCTGGGGCACCCTGATCATGTGGTTAGTGCGATGTTCCTGCTGTTGTTCTTTTCTGAAACGGGGGTTGAAATTACCCCTGGTAAATTGCGGTCGTGGTGGAAATGCCATTTACGATTTTTAAAGTGATACTCCTTTTCAGGGAGGTTTTAATTGTTATTGTTAAAATTTGAAATAACCTGTTTAACTGATATCAGATGTGCCCTTATTTCGTCTTTTCATATCTCACCTTTCACATCTTTCATTCCGATACCCTGTTCTTTATTTCGATAACAGTTTCTTTGATAAATTCTTCCACCGGCTTTGTGCCCGTATCGCCTTTGCCATGCCTTCTTACCGCTACTTTCTTTTCATTTACTTCCTTTTCTCCCACTACCAGCATGTAAGGTACTTTAGCCAGTTCGGTATCTCTAATTTTTCTCCCTATTTTTTCGGGCCTGTCGTCAATTTCCGCACGAATATCTGCATTTTTCAATGATTCCAAAACATTTTGTGCATATTCCATGAACTTGTCGCTGATGGGTAAAATCTTTACCTGTAACGGCGCCAGCCACACCGGAAATTTGCCCGCATAATGTTCCAGCAAAAACCCGATAAAGCGTTCATGGGTACCCAGCGGCGCCCGGTGAATGATCAGGGGTATTTCAGGTGCATTATCCTTATTGGTAAATTCAAGCTTGAACCGCCTGCCCTGTGCAAAATCTACCTGGTTGGTTGCCAAAGTAAATTCGCGGCCGATGGTGCTCCATATCTGCACATCAATTTTAGGGCCGTAAAAAGCAGCTTCGTCCTGCACTTCCACAAAGGGCGTATTGGTACGCACCAGCACATCTCTTACCAAAGCTTCTGTTTCTTTCCATAGTTCCGCTTCATCCACATATTTTTTACCCAGCTTGGAAGGATCGTGCAGGCTGAGGCGCATGACATATTTGTCTATACCAAAAATCTTAAAATATTTCAGGTACATTTCATTTACCGCCTTAAACTCATCGTAAAACTGCTCCTTGGTGCAATAAATATGCGCATCATTCATATGCAGGCAGCGTACTCTCATCAATCCAAACAATTCGCCGCTTTGCTCATAGCGGTAGCAGGTTCCATATTCTGCCAAACGATAGGGAAGGTCTTTATAACTTTTAGGTTCCGCTGAAAATATTTTATGATGATGCGGGCAATTCATCGCCTTCAGGTAGTATTTGGTGCCGTCCAGCTCCATAGGCGGATACATGCTATCCTGGTAATAGGGTAAATGTCCGCTCGTAAGATACAGGCTTTCTTTGGCAATATGCGGCGTAACCACTCTTTTATAACCTGCTCGTTCCTCCGTGTCTTTAGCCAGCTTTTCAAGCGCCTCAATAACAATAGCGCCATTGGGCAGCCACAACGGCAACCCGGGTCCGATATCATCATCGAAAGCAAAGATGCCTAACTCTTTTCCCAGCTTGCGATGATCCCGCTTTTTTGCTTCTTCCAGCATGTGCAGGTATTCATCCAGGTCTTTTTGATTGGGAAAAGTGATGCCGTATATGCGGGTTAGCTGCTTGTTTTTTTCATCGCCTTTCCAGTATGCGCCGGCAATATTGGTAAGCTTAATGGCTTTTATTAAACCGGTTTGAGGAATATGCGGCCCGCGGCACAGATCGGTAAACACGCCCTGGCTGTAAAAAGTGATGTTGCCGTCTTCAAGGTTTTGCAGCAGGTCGAGCTTGTATTCATCACCCTTATCTTCGAAATATTGTACAGCGTCTGCTTTTGAAATTTCCTTACGGATATACGGATTGCCCTGCTTTGCCAGCTCCGTCATCTTTTTTTCGATGGCAGCCAGATCCTCTTCACTTACTTTTCTGTCGCCCAGATCCATATCATAATAAAAGCCATTTTCAACCGGCGGACCCACCCAAAACTTCACACCGGGAAATTGTGATTCCACGGCTTCGGCTAATAAGTGTGCGGAGGAATGCCAGAAAGTAGACTTGCCTTCCGTATCATTCCAGGTCAGCAATTGCAGGGTACTGTCGGTGTAAATAGGGCGCACGGCATCCCATACCTGCCCGTTAACCCTGGCGGCCAGCACTTTCTTTGCCAATCCCTCACTGATAGACTTTGCAATATCCAAAGCAGTTGTGCCTGGCTGATATTCACGTACCGCGCCGTCCGGAAAAGTAATTTTTATCATATTTTATTCTCCTGTTCCTGAAAAAGAGTGCAAATTTAACGAACTATTGGCGTATCATTTCATTTCGTAGGGGTATTTCCTTAGTATTGGGGGTATTTTTGCTCAATAAAGTTTTATATGCAATGAAAGAGTGGTTTCTGCTGATTTTTGTATTGATGGGCTATCACGGTATGGGTCAGGATCTCAACGGGCAATGGCGGGGTACATTCAATTCGGCCAACAACAATATTGTTGCCGGGGAAGGAGACACGGAATATGTACTGGAACTGTATATTAAAGGAGAAAAGGTTACCGGCTATTCGTATTCGTATTTTAATTACCCGGAGAAACGTTATTATGTGATATGCAGGCTGGAAGGCAATTATGACCCCGACAGTAAATCGGTAATCGTAAATGAAGAAGAAAGGATCAAAGGCAATACGCCACCTACCTGGGGCGACTGCTTACAAACCCATATTCTTACCTTTTTAAAGCAGGGAAGTACCGAAAAATTAGTAGGCAGGTGGAGAGGATACCGGCCGAGCGGCTGCGGCACAGGCAGTACTGAACTGGAAAGAAAGACCCTGACCAGGGTCACATCGCCAAAATCTTCAGCACCAACGGCAAAAAAAACGACTCCGCCAACTACAAAAAGTAAAACCGTACCGCAGCAAAGCCTTACCCAAAAACCTAAAACCGGCTCTCCTTCAACTCAAAAAACGACTCCTCAAAAAAATCCCCCGGTTGTTAAAAAACAACCTGCAAAGCCGCAACCTGTAACACCTGTGCCCCATAAGCCGCAAAAGGTAGAAGACGCAACCAGATCGGGTTTACCCGACATCAGCACGCCCGTTCTTCCGGGGTATGCCAAAAGAAGTAAAAATATACTGAAGGTCATAGATATCCCAACGGATGAAGAGTTTAAGGTAGATTTTTATGATAACGGGGAAATTGACGGTGATACGATCTCTGTTTTTTATAATAATAAATTACTGTTATCGCGCCAGCGGTTAACAGATAAACCGCTTTCTTTAAAAATAAAACTTGATACTACCCGTGAAGAAAATGAGCTGGTGATGTATGCCGATAACCTTGGCGCCATTCCGCCTAATACTGCCTTAATGATAGTAACGGTGGGCGGCAAACGCTATGAAGTGTATATTACCTCAACGGAAAAATCAAGCGGAACCATACGGTTTAGAAGGAAGGCGTAGCGGTGGGAGTTTATTTATGATTTTTGGTTTGTAGTTTATTGTTGCATTCTCCTTTGGATTTCGGGTTTCTTCCTTCGAATTTAATATTTCTATTTTATTATTATTGTTATTGGGTTCGTGGTGCTTTGTATTTCTCCCAGATTTAGTGTTTCCGGCTTTGGATTTGAATTTTGCCTGTCATTATAAGGAACGAAGCATCTGTATATTATTTGGTTCTTGCTATTTGGTTCTTGTGATTTGTATTGCTGATCGCCGACAGAATAAACCCATCCATTAATTCCGCTTTTGCTCAAACAGCCAGGGCAGCAGGGTAGGTTCGGCAAAAGCATTTATCCAGCTATCATGTTTAACGCCGGGGTATTCGGTGTATTTTACTTTAGCTCCTGCTTCTTTCAATGCGTTAACCATATTCCTTGAGTTGGCTACAGGCACTACATCATCATCTGTGCCGTGAAATACCCATATGGGGAAATGCTTTCCATATAATTTTGCGCCGGCAGCGTTACCACCTCCGCAAATAGGAATGGCAGCGGCGAACAATCCGGGTTTGCGCCATAGCATTTCAAATGTTCCAAATGCCCCCATTGAAAGTCCGCCAATATAAACCCGCCTGGGATCAACAATGCCGCTGTTTATTAAGGTATCAATAAAGCTCATAACCAATTGCAGCGGCCGGGTAGGAGGCACCTGCATCGGAAACTGGAATATGCCCGCTGAATCTGCGGATTTATTTCTTACCCGCACGCTCCACGATGAATCGGCAGCACACTGCGGGAAAACAACTATTGCAGGAAATTTTTCCCTGTTGGCTGAATCCAGAAAAAGGTCGCCGCCCCATTTCAATTGTGCTTCATTGTCGTTGCCTCTTTCGCCGGAGCCATGTAAAAAAACAATTAAGGGGTATTTTTTTCCGGCGGAAAAATGAAGCGGGGAAAGTATCCGGCAGGGCAGGGTATCGTTACCCTGTAAAAAAAGCTGCCGTTCAAATAAATCAGGGTCAGGCGCCTGAGCATTCACTAAACAGGGAAGGCTAATAAACAGTAAATAAACAGGGAAAAGTTTGAAACTATTGTGAATATTTTTCATAACAGAAAGATACAAAGTTCTTGTTAGAGTTTTAGTTTACTTTTGTTCATTACAGACGTTTTACCGTTCACCTGAGCCGCATGCATGAAAAAAATAGACTGGTACATATTTAAAGATTTTATTTTCACTTTCATTTATTGCATTCTGCTGTTTACGGCTATTTCGGTAGTGGTAGACATTAGCGAAAAAACAGATGATTTCGCTAAAGCCAGCCTTTCCGCCAAATACGTGGCAACACACTATTACGTAGGTTTTGTACCGTTCATCGTTTCTTTCCTGTTTCCGCTTTTTACTTTTATTGCGGTTATATTTTTTACTTCCCGTTTGGCTAATCGTTCAGAAATTATAGCCATTTTGGCCAGCGGTACCAGTTTTAACCGTTTGCTAAAACCGTACATGCTGGGGGGTATTTTACTCGCGGCCCTGCTTTGGTTTGGGAACCGTACGCTTGTTCCCAAAGCCAACGAAATACGCACCGCCTTCGAATTAAAATATATTAAATCGCCCGGGCAATACGGCAGCAGCAATAACATATATATGCGTATTGATTCGGTTTCGTATTGTGGTATCCGTTACTATGATACTGCTGCGAAAAGCGGCAGCGGTTTTTTTATGGACAGGTTAAACGGAATAAAGGTTGCATATAACCTGAGGGCTAACACCATTGCCTGGGACGCGGATCAGAAGAAATGGAAACTGACGGGCGTAATAGAAAGAGAAATTAACGACCTGAGCGAAGATGTTAAACAGGATACGGTGCGAAGAATGGATTTTAATTTTACGCCAGACGATTTAAAGCGTGATGAGTATGTAAAAAGCCGGCTTACCACCAAAGAGCTCCGGCATATGGTAGATATGGAAAAATTAAGAGGATCAGAAGGCATTAACGACCTGGAAGTGGAGCTGTACCGCAGAGACGCTACACCTGTAACTGTTATTATACTTACTTTAATAGGCGCTATACTCGCTTCCCGCAGGATAAGGGGAGGCAGCGGTATACACCTTGCCGCAGGTTTTGCAATAGCCGCATTATTTATACTGCTCGACCGGTTTTCTACCATTTTCAGCGTTAAAGGAAATCTTCCGCCCCTTATTGCGGCATGGCTCCCCAATGTATTATTTGGAATACTTACCTGGTATCTTTATCGTAAAGCACCCAAATAAAAATGCAGCAGGCTTCCGGTATAATCCTGTCTTAATTTGCAATATACCGTACAAATAAGTCAAATAAATTATTTGAAACATCAGATTTTTGTGGGGTGATAACCGTGTTTTAGCTAACTTTAGCGCTCTTGCTGCCCTGCTTATTATGTAATTGGGGAATATTCAAAACACTTTATATATGGCAACAATAAAAGAACGGTTTAAAGCAAAAGCGGATGAGCTATCGGGGGAAATCAAAGACATTCTTAAAGAACACGGCAATAAAAAAATAGGGGAAGTAATGCTTTCGCAGATTTACCAGGGTATGCGGGGCATAACCGGGCTGGTAAGTGAAACGTCGTTGCTTGATGCGCAGGAAGGTATCCGTTTCAGGGGGTTCACTATTCCCGAGCTGCAAAAGAAGCTGCCCAAGGCAACCAATGGCAACGAACCCCTTCCGGAGGGGTTGTTTTACCTGATGCTGATGGGAGAGTTGCCAACAGAAAATGATGTAAATGACATTACCAATGCCTGGCAGCGCCGTTCACATGTGCCCAATCATGTTTTTGATGCCATAGAGGCCCTGCCTAAATCGGCTCACCCCATGACGCAGTTTGTAGTGGCTATTATGGCTCTTCAAACCGAAAGCACTTTTGTACGTAAATATGGTGAAGGACTAAACAAAAAGGATTACTGGGATGCAGTTTATGATGATGCCATGAACCTGATCGCCCGTTTGCCCAGGGTAGCTGCATATATATACCGGCGTAAATATAAAGATGAAAAGCACATACAGCCCGACGGGTTGCTCGACTGGTCGGGTAACTTTGCTCATATGCTGGGTTTTGAAGATGATAGCTTCAAAGAGCTGATGCGCTTATACATGACCATTCATGCCGATCATGAGGGAGGTAATGTATCGGCACACACAACGCACCTGGTAGGCTCGGCATTAAGCGACCCCTACCTGAGCCTGGCGGCAGGTATGAACGGGCTGGCCGGCCCCTTACACGGACTGGCTAACCAGGAAGTGATTAAATGGATATATGAAATGCGTGAAGAGCTGGGTGTTGAATTGCCTTCTAATGCCCAGATAGAAAAATACGTAAAGAAAACGCTGAAAGAAGGGAAAGTGGTACCCGGCTACGGGCATGCCGTATTGCGTAAAACGGATCCGCGCTTTTCGGCCCAAATGGAATTTGGCAAAAAACATATGCCAAACGATGCACTGGTTAATACGGTATGGCGGGTATATGAAGTGGTACCAGGCGTATTAAAATCGCTGGGCAAAGTAAAAAACCCCTGGCCAAATGTTGACGCGCACAGCGGCGCCCTGCTGGTGCACTACGGGCTGGTTGAATACGAATTTTATACCGTGCTGTTTGGGGTAAGCCGTTCCCTGGGCGTGCTTGCCAATTTGTGCTGGGACAGGGCTTTGGGTCTTCCGATAGAACGCCCCAAATCTGTTACCACTGCATTAGTAAAAGACTGGTTGAAAGGGAAAGGAGAAATTTGGGGTGATTGAAGAAAAATGTATTGCGGTTATTTAAGTATCAACCAGGCAGTTTACTGTCTGGTTTTTTATTTTGACAGAACGGCCCGGCGCTCTATATTTGCACTCCTGTAAAAGAGAAGGAAACGGGGGTTTAGCTCAGCTGGCTAGAGCGTCCCGATGGAAATCGGGAAGGTTGCTGG
>NZ_DAOMQT010000012.1:0-70646 GCF_035445465.1 Agriterribacter sp. | reverse complement strand
GTCCGATTAAAGTTCTTATAAAAATATGGGGGTTTAGCTCAGCTGGCTAGAGCGTCCCGATGGAAATCGGGAAGGTTGCTGGTTGGAGCAGTCCGATTAAAGTTCTTATAAAAATATGGGGGTTTAGCTCAGCTGGCTAGAGCGTTTGCATGGCATGCAAGTCGTTTTGTCAATTTTTACTAATGTAAAATTTTGAAAATCAGCTCTTTGGAAAATAAAAAAAATGTCAAAAATATTTTTTAAAAACATTTTTAAAACTAAGCTTTGAACGTGTTTGATATGATTTGATATGGTGAGAAAAATAATGGGGGATTAGCTCAGTTGGCTAGAGCGCTAGCGTGGCACGCTAGAGGTCGTCGGTTCGACCCCGATATCCTCCACAAAAACGCCTCCAATCCGGAGGCGTTTTGCATTTAAGCCAATTAAATTTTAGGATTAAGATTTGTTCAGTACAACTTCGATCTCCTCATATTTGAAGAAGTTAATGCCACGAATTTTATTAGGATGTAACACATCGTTGATGCATAGGTTCTGAAGCGTGCCAGATGAAATACCAAGCATCGCTCTAACTTCGTGACTTCGTAACCATCTCTTTGATTCTTTTTTTTCAGCTTTAGGAATTATATTTTTAAGATCATTTAATAGTCTTACACGAAAATCCTCCAAATCCTCCTTCGTTACTATTTCAAGTGCCATAACGTTTCAGTTTCACGATTTGCGAAATTTTTAATCCCGACCAAACCTTTATACAGTCTGGATTAATTCGTTTCGATTGAAATCTATTTGTTCAAATAGGTCATTTGTTTGACAATTAAAGGAATTATCCTCACCATACTCCCCAAGAATTGATTGTAAGACGCCAAGTATTCAATGTACCCGTACTCCCGCAGTTCCTTAATGCTTCGGTGAAATGTTGCAGGTCCTGATATTTTACAGATAGGCATCACCTGCCTGCTAAATATATAAAAGGGTTCACTAAAGTGCTGGTCCTGCCAACACTTTAGCAATCCTGCATATAAACTGATATGAACCGGCGATAACCGCGGATCATCCAGTGCCCTCGTCAAGAAAGCATTCAATGTGCTCAATCCATCCATAAAACCAACTTTTCTAGCAGAGTTTTCACGCTACCTTTTGCCCCTTTTTACGACTTTTTTTTTGAGGCTTCATTTCCTCCGAATCATCTTCAGCCGTTCCTACAGATTGCTTTTGATCCTTTTTTATTTCCTGCTTTGTTTCCTGATTAATACTAACTTATACCACCCTGAATGCCACCAGTGAACAGTTGTTGGAGAAAATGTATAAGGATGCAACTTTGCATAGGCGCTGCCTGGTGCTCTCTGCTGGGTTTTACGAATGGCGTCACGTGCAGGTTGTAGGGAAGAGCGGTAAGCTTTTGAAAATCCCTGAGAAGTATCCTTATCACGTTGTGATGGTAAATCAGCCTGAATTCTATATGGCAGGCATTTGGCAACCCAATACAAATTTGGATACAGGGATTACCACCGATACATTTGCTCTCATTACCACCACCGCAAATACGCTGATGAAGCAGATACATAACAGTAAGGAACGTATGCCTACCGTATTACCAGGTGATTTGGCACAAGCATGGTTGTATAAAGACCTCAGCGATCAGGAAATATTAGATATTGCAAACTACCAGGTAGCATCTGCAGAAATGAAAGCAACACCTTTGCATAAAGATTTTTTGAAGCGCGATAACCCGCATGAGGAAGTAATTTATGAGGAAGTGCCGGAGTTGGTATATTCTTAATTGCCTTTTTGTTGGTGGGAGTTCATATATTCCTCGATCAGCCTCCCCACACCTTCGGCTTCTTTCTGCCTGCCTTCCGGCATCGAAGTCCAGAAACGGCTTGCATTAAAATCTTTTGCCCGAACGACAAGGAGTGGTTTGCGTTCGCTGCTGAAACTTACGTGAAAAGCCAGCCGGTCCTGCATGTCAACAGGCCGAATATTCAACACTGTATTGCCATGGGTAATCTGAAATGGCCGGTCTGGAAATAAGGAATCCATATTCAAATTTAATTAAAACGAATAGGGACAGGTTAATGCTTCGCTAAATGAGCCATAATTTCATCAGCAATCACCGAATAATCAATATCCTCAAATCTGAAATCTTTGAGCGGAGTTCCTGCGCAATACTTTGACACTTCGTCTGCGAAGGCCTGTTGCGACAATGTAACCAATTCCCGCAATACTGCGCGGTCATTTTCTCCTTCGGGAAGGATAAAAACTACCTGGATGGCGTCCATTTCCAATACTCTTGCACTGGTGAACTGATCATCAACCGCGCCATTCCAGTAAAGATAAATTTTATAGCCGCCAATATGCTTCGGCAAAGGGCTGATTAAAGGAGTTACATGAATATAATTCGAGCTGACGAATGTCTCGCCTTTCATACTTTTCCTATACTCCTCGTTGAGCATGTGTTTATGCACTTCCAAATCGATAATTTCATACTGCATTAGCTGGCAATGAGATTTTGATAATAGGCACAAACCTTTTTCATAAGACAAACTTCGCAAAGCGGTTCCGGACGACAAATCTCTCGACCCAAAAATGACATGCACATGCCGGCGTCCCATTCAGATTCAGGGAGGATAGCCATCATCTCTTTTTCCATCTTATCGGGTTTGTCCTCCCCTACAATACCAAGCCGCGGTGCTACCCGTATCACATGCACATCCACCACAATTCCTTCTGCTTTTGCTTTGGCAAAACGTTTGATGACATTGGCAGACTTTCTACCGATACCAGGCAGGTTGACCAATTCATCCATAGTTAGCGGAATGGCACTATCTTTTTTCAGTAAGTGCGCAATCTGGGCCAGCCATTTTGCTTTGTTTCCAAAACTCCGGACTTTGGAGATATACGGGTACAGATCTTCAGGTTGGACTTTTGCAAGCGCGGCCATTGTGGGAACCGCTTTGAACAGAGCTGGTGCCAGTTGGTTGATCAACACGTCTGTAGTTTGTGCAGATAGTACCACCATCACCAGCATTTCATACAAATTTTTAGCTTCCAGCGGATGCTTTGCAGTCTTGTATTTTTTGATGAGCGGTTTCATGGCAGCGGGCCAGTTAACTGTGGGCTTTTTCATGCGATTATGCTTTATCCTTTGTGGAATAAATGTAAGGAATTTTATAGGGGAGATGATTAGAGCGTTAAGGGATTCGGATTGTATAAAATCAAAAGTTCCTCCTATTTCTTATCTTATCCCCTAAGGCGTTATGAGGTTGATGCGAAACCTGGTTATAAATTACCTTTGTAAATTGTGTTAAGTTTCGAAAAGTTACGCCCTGCGTAGAAGCATTGGCGATTGTTGCGGCATTTGAAAACCATCCGCCTTGCCCCAAAGTTTAATAAATATATTGACCTGCAGATGAAATCAAACTTAATTTATATGCTATAATGGAACTGAAGCTCAAAAGCGATTCGATGTGAGCACCTGCATCCAATCCGCCATAAGCAATAAGCTTGCTTAAAGGGAGTCATATTTAGGTTTTCCTTTATATGGAGTCTTGGTATGCCGTTTATTATTCGAAAATCTCTTATGTTTACAATAAGATTTTAACCCTTTTATTTGTACAGCCAGCACTCATATACAGACAATGAATTATTCACCCTGATCTCTGAGGGAGATGAGAATGCTTTTGAAATGCTGTTTAATGCATATGTTCCGCGCGTTCAACCCGTCATTCTTCAGATCGTAAAATCAGAGAGTGTTGTAAAAGACATTGTACAAGATGTATTTCTCAGACTATGGCTCAACAGGGTAAAACTGGCAGATATTGAGCAGCCTAAAAATTATATTTTCAGGATTGTTTACAACCAGTCGTTTAAATATTTACAGAAGCTTATTGTGCGGGAAAAGGCTGCTTCGGTGTTTGAATTGGAAAAGAGTTCTGTATCTATGGAGCATGTGTTGGATATGGCTGAAGTGCGCCGGATGGTAGAGACTGCTATTCAAGCCCTTCCGCCCCAATCCCGCCAGATATATCATATGAACCGGATATCCGGATTCAAACCTCAGGAAATATCTGACGAGCTTGGCATTTCCGTACAAAGTGTTCGCAATTCACTCACACGATCAGGCAAAACCATACGCGAGCATCTTGAAAAACAGGGCATTGTTATTCCAATGGTTTTGCTGATGCTTGCATTGCAATAATTTTTTTGAATGGTATGAGTATATTTTCATTGTTAGCCGGTCGTCTATATAAAGCGGTTTGAAGAAAGAGCGACTACAACGTGTTTTATTATTCACCGTTTTTTAAGAGATTACAAACATTGAATTTGAAACAAGAAGAAGTAAAGCAATTACTCGAAAGAGTGAAACATTCCTCAGCAACGGATGAGGACTGTGATCGCCTCATGGCATTATTAAGTGGCGATCAATCCGCTGAATTCATCATTTATGCTACCAGGTATTATGAGGAGCAACACCTGTCGTTTGAACAACCTGATGATTCGATATGGAAAAATATTTTCGAAAAAATTGTTGGCGTAGACAAAAAAGTGTTAAGTAATAAGCCCGAAACTCCTGTACATAGCATTTCTTTTTTCCGTCGTTATTGGGCAGTTGCTTCAGTAACGGTATTACTATTACTTGCTGCTGGTGCTTATTTCTGGACAGGCAATAAAGGCAATAAGGCTCAAACCCTTGTGAAGGCTAACGCACAAGAAATTAAGCCCGGGCATGAAGGCGCTATTTTAACCTTGGCTGATGGGTCCAAAGTATTGCTGGACACCATTCATAGCGGCACAGTAGCGCTGCAGTCCGGTGTAACTGCAAAAGTAAAGAATGGGGCACTTGTATATGAGGGGACAGGCTCTGAGGTCGTATATAATGCAGTGCAAACTCCCAAGGGGAGGCAGTATCATCTCACGTTACCTGATGGTTCTGAGGTTTGGTTGAATTCGTTGAGTTCAATTCGCTACCCAACCTCATTTAGGGGGAAGGAACGTAGGGTGGAAATTACAGGTGAAGCTTATTTTGAAGTGGCAGAAAAGAAAGGACTTCCTTTTCATGTTAAAATCAACGATATGACATCGGTAGAAGTGATGGGTACGCACTTTAATATTAATTCTTACAGTAATGAAAGAAGTATCAATACCACATTAATTGAAGGCAGTGTAAAGGTAACCGGAAATATTAGTCATGCATTGTTGAAACCAGGGCAGCAGGCACGGGTAAAAGATCGTATTGATATATATGTTGATGTGGATATAGACCAGGTAATGGCATGGAAAAATGGGTTGTTCGATTTCGAAGGACTGAGTATCACAGAAATAATGCGCCAACTGGAACGCTGGTATGATATTGAAGTAGAATTTGAAAATGGTGTCAAAGATAATATAAGATTTACCGGAGGTATTTCAAAAGGAGTGACGTTGAATCAACTATTGGAGGCATTAGAAGTTTTGGATATTCACTTTCAATTGGATGGGAGAAGGCTGATAATAAAACCTTGAATCTTTTAAATGCCCAGAGCAAATGACACTCAACATACCCGCTAAAATTGTCGACACACCAGGCTAATTGATAAATAAAATTAAATGTAATGTAATCGAAAATATAAACTTGTAGGAATGTTATTATAATAAATAATAAAATAAACGAGTTAGCCCTTAATGCAAACCGCCCCGGCGTGGGACCCGGAGCGGTAATGTTTGGGCTGATCAAAAGGACGGAAATCCATTTTTAACAACCTAAACCTTTCGCAATTTATGCAAAAAAATGCAAATTGTAGATCGCATTCTTTTATAAGGTATCTCTCTATTAACGGAGCTACCATATTTCAGCGGTGGGAATTGCGGCTACCAATTCAAACTCTGCGTGCTATGAGGCTGCTTTGTTTCTTCCTGTTTGTATCTTTTCTCAGCGTGTACGGGAAAAGCAGTGCCCAGCAGATTACTTTATCTGGCAAAAATCTTTCCCTTAAAAAAATATTTTCGGTCGTCAAAGAGCAAACTGGATATGTTTTATTCAGTAAGACTGAATTATTAGAACAGTCCAGACCTGTCACTATTGATGCGAGGGACATGCCGTTACAATCTTTTTTGGAAGAAGTACTCAAAGATCAGCCATTAAGTTATTTAATCCGTGACAAAACAATCTTCCTATATCAAAAAAATGCGTTTCCAGGGGGAGATCAATTCAAAATTTCTTCTATTCAGACCGAAATATTAAAAGTAGCCGTTAGCGGACGCGTTTCTGATGAAAACAATAAGCCAATACAGGGTGTCAGTGTGATGATAGATGGTACGAATGACGGAACAACTACAGATAGTCTCGGAAAGTACCATTTGGACGTTCCTGATGTTGATGCGACGATTGTCTTTAGTGCAATTGGTTTTAATGCTTTAAAAGTCAAAGTAAACGCTCAGACTGTTATAAATGTTACATTAACTGCACAAAATGTAGTGATGGAGGACATTGTTTTTGTTGGGTACGGTGCTCAAAAGAAGAAAAACATTACTGGTGCAATTTCGTCTGTCGATTCGAAAGTTCTTCAAGATCGGGCAAATGTCACAATTGCGGGGGCTCTACAGGGGATAGTACCTAACCTTAACATCAGTAACAATACCGGAAGTCCAGGTATAGCATCTTCTATTAACATTCGCGGAAACACTTCAATAAATGGCGGGAGTCCTTTAGTGCTGGTCAATGGTGTACCTATGGATGTGAATCTGGTAAATCCAAATGATGTGGAGAGCGTTTCTGTATTAAAAGACGCTTCATCTGCAGCTATTTATGGAGCTCGAGGCGCATATGGGGTAATCCTTATTACTACCAAAAATGGGAAGAAGGGAGACAAGCCTGTAATCTCCGTGGATGCAAACTATACCATTAATACGCCGACTGTTTTCCTGGAAACGATGGACGCTATGGAACGTCTGATCTACATGAACATTGGAAATCAATACGAGAATGGTCAGAACTATTATGACGACTATCATCAGGCAGCTATTATAGCTCACTATAATGATCCTTCTGCCCCAACTATTATTAAGAACCCTAATCGTGGGAGTGTGAATGGAATAAATATATGGGATATGGCTGACAATACAGACTGGATGCGGGCGATGCAGCGGAAGAGCTATTCCACAGGACAATACAACGTTAGTGTTTCAGGGGGCTCTGATAAATTTGACTATTATACCTCTTTGAGCCATATGAATCAGCAGGGTATAGCAAGGCATTTTGATGAAAAATATAAGCGTACCAATGCACTGGTGGACTTAAATTACAAAGTACTCGATTGGATTAAGATAGGCACGAAAGTATCTGTTGCTAATTCAAACAAGCTTTTTCCACCTTTTGATTTAGGGTATCGCAGAGATGAAACATACCTGATGTTTCATTATGCACTTTGGCCCACATTTCCGACGCGTCTGCCCGGAGGAGGATGGCCCAATCTTGATGGCGTTTCCAATCCAGTGCAGCAACAGGCAGAGGGTGGATATAACTCGAACAAAATACAGGACACCTGGTTATCAGGAAATGTTAGACTAACACCATTAAAACACACCTCTTTTAACCTTGATTATTCTGTAAACAAAAGAAATGAAATTGGTTTGGAATATATGAGGAATTTACCTTTTCATGACAGAGAAGGAAATGTGGATGGTTATTATTATGGTTCCGTTCCCAATTCAATAAAAAAGAGATCCTATCAGTCAGCTTATAATGTACTAAATGCCTATGCTGATTACGAAAATACATTTGGTGAACTTCATTATGTTAAAGTGATGGCTGGCTTCAACCAGGAATACGCAGAAAATAATTGGTTTTCTGCTCAACGTAGAGACCTGATTCTGGATGGTATACCTTATATAAGTCTTGCAAGTGGCCAGAATTTTACTGCAGATGCGGCTTCTGAAACTGCACTAAGGGGAGCTTATAGTAGATGGAATTACATTTTCGATAACAGGTATATTTTTGAAATGAATTTCCGTTATGATGGAAGTTCCAAATTTCCAAAGAAAGACAGGTTTGCACTATTCCCGTCTGTGTCTATCGGTTGGCGTGTAGATAATGAAGCTTTCTTTTCCAAACTGAAACCGGTTGTTAATTTATTTAAACTTCGGGCATCATATGGTAGCCTTGGAAATCAGGCTGTGCCAGGAAATTATCCCTATATCAGCAACTACAGTGCTTCGCAGGTCAACTATACATTTGGAGGAGAAAGACCTATGGCAGTTTATGCACCGGGCCTGGTGAGTGCCACATTAACCTGGGAAACAGTTACTCAAATGAATCTTGGAGTTGACTTTGCCATGTTTAAAAACAAACTGAATGGCTCCTTCGATTATTATACCCGCACAACCAAAAATATGTTGACTCTCTCTGAGAGGCTGCCATCTATATTAGGTGTCAGGGAACCAAATTCAAATGCCGCAGACATGAAAACTAAAGGCTTTGATTTGAGTTTGGGTTGGACCGAAAAGGTAGGACAGGTAAGCTATGGTGCTTCAATCATTTTGTCGGATTACAGTGCTGAAATCACAAGATTCAGCAACCCTTCAGGACTGCTTTCAAGTTATTATGCCGGGCAGAAGATGGGAGAGATATGGGGTTTTGAAACAGGCGGATTGTTTCAGACAAATGAGGAAGCGCTGGCATTAGATCAAACAAAAATAAGTGGCAGACCTCGTATAGCCGGTGATTTATGGTTTGTTGATAAAGATGGAGATAAAGAAATTACGAGAGGCGACAATACCTTATCTAATCCCGGTGATCAACGTGTAATTGGCAATAGCACACCACGATATTCATATGGCGTTCGCTCGAATATTGCCTGGAAAGGATTTGATTTAGTAGTTTTCTTTCAGGGCGTAGCCAAGCGTCAGGTTCGAATCGATCCTTCTATCCAATCATTTTTTCTTAGCCAGTATATGGATGAATGGGTACTGTATCCAAAGATTGGTGTTGACTACTGGACGCCGGAGAATCGTGATGCATATTTTCCCAGACCTTTGTTTACCGGAGATAGGGGGGATATTTCTGCCACTCAAACCCGCTTTTTGCAAAACGGAGCTTATCTGCGACTCAAACAACTTTCTCTTTCATATTCCCTTCCACAGCAACTGACCGGGAAGGCAAGTCTTCGAAATGTACGCTTCTATTTAACAGGCACTAACCTTTTGACATTTACAAAGATGGTTGAGACTGTGGATCCTGAGTTGGATGCTCCTAACAGATATCCATTAAGCAAGTCCCTTACATTAGGACTAAAGGCCGATTTTTAAAGAATAAACTGTAATAAGATGAATAAGCTATTATATATAATCATATTATCGTCGCTGTTTTTTTGCGGATGTAATCGCGACTTTATGGAACGTTATCCATTAGACGCAATTAGTGATGCTACCTATTGGAAGGCTCCTTCTGAAATTAAGATGTATGCCAATCAATTTTATGAAGACCTGTATGGTCCTCGGAGTTTTATGAAGGATTACAAAACAGATGACATGGCGCCGACTACACGCGATTCGTATGTCTGGAGCGAAACAACTGTTCCATCTTCAGATGGAGGATGGGGAAAAGCAGATTGGTCAAAGATCCGTAGCTGCAACTTTGCACTAGCACGAATTGAAACAATGGAGAAAACAAATGAGGCGTTGATGTACGAAGGTGAAATTAGATTTTTCAAATCATTTTATTATTTCAATAAAATAAAATCGTTTGGTGACGTACCCTGGTTAGATAAAGATCTTCAAACCAATTCTGAAGAGTTGTTTAATGCACGGAGCCCCAGGTTAGAAGTAGTTCAACATATAATGGAGGATTTGGATTTCGCTATTCTTCATTTACCTGAACAGTCTCCTGATGACCGTTTATCCAAATATGCTGCATATGCACTAAAAGCAGAAATGTGTTTGTATGAAGGAACATTTATGAAATACCACGGTTTGACGGGAGACTATGAATCATTGTTAAGGGCATCAGTAGCGGCCAGCGAAGCAATTATCAATTCGGGTTTGTTTGAAGTGTATAGTACGGGTAGTCCCAATGAAGATTTTTTCAATTTGTTCGTAAAACATGAGCTGAAGGGAAATATAGAAGGGATAATGATTCAAAGATTTCTTATTGATATCCGGACACATAATTTGACCCGTGATCTGGCTGAGCCATACACGGGATATACTAAAGATTTTGTTGAGTCTTTTCTTTGTAAGGATGGGCTTCCTATCGGCGTAAGTTCGTTGTATCAGGGAGATAATAGTTTTGATGCTGAATTTGTTGATCGCGATCCGCGTATGAAACAATCTGTATACAATTCAGATCGCCCGTTTCGTATTTTCAATGATGGCACAACGTATATGAAGCCGTTACCGGAATTTGTAAATACTTTATCACCTACGAGTTATTTTATATTAAAAGGATTTTCACCTTTTGAAAAGGATGGTGAAAAGGAACGTTGTGAAATAGACCTGTTTACTTTTCGTTATGGAAAACTTTTGCTTGACTATGCTGAAGCAAAAGCCGAGTTAGGTGAATGTACCCAGGATGTGCTAGATGTTTCAATCAATAAGTTGCGAGACAGGGTCAATATGCCTCATATGAATGCTACTATAAATTTTGTTGATCCTAACTGGCCCAATTGGGAAGTGCCTGTTTCCCCATTGATTAATGAAATCAGACGTGAAAGACGTATTGAAACCTGTGCTGAAGGAAGGAGATGGGATGATCTGGTAAGATGGAAAGCAGGTAAAATACTTGAGGAGGGGAAGACAATTTTGGGAGCTCGTGAACCTAATAGCGGCCAACTACAGGTTTTGTATCCGGGGAAAACGCGTAACTGGGCAGATAAGTTGTACCTGCTTCCTATTCCATTAGAAGATTTAGCTATGAACTCCAAGCTAACGCAAAATCCTGGCTGGTAAACTGCCGTTCACATTTTTGATGAAAGATTATCGCTGATTTCGCGCGTCACTGTTTCTATCTACGGAACAGTGTTAGGAGAAGTTTTGCCAATTCTAAAAAGAGAACACAATTTATAATCACTAAAAATGCAAAAATGAAGAATCAACTAGCTGCCAGTAGAAGAAATTTCCTAAAATCCGCTGGTTTACTCTCTACAGGTGCTTTGACAGCCGGTTCGGCGATGATTTCATCATGCTCCCAGGGACAATCTGCTGCGGCTCCGGCTCCGGCAGGTGAAAAAGTTCGCGACCGGTTTTGGATTTTCACTAACGCCGAGGGTACAGATGATCATCGAATAGAGAAATACAATATCCGCGGCGGTTCGCGCATGTCGCCCGCAGAAAGCGCATACTGGCTGGGTATTTCAAATATCCAATTTATCAGGGATCAGAATTTACCGGCCTATCCCAACACCGAAGAAGGGCATACAAAAAACAGCTATGAGCAATATGCTATTTCTTTCGAACCACTGAATCGTGTAGGATGGTCGGTGATAGGAAGCGGCGGCGCAGGAAATATGGATGAATTGAATTACGTGCTCGACCTGGCAAAGAAGTATCCTAATATTTCCTCAGTTTTTCTCGACGACTTTATAATTGATCATAATGCAGTGAATAGTTACGGAGTTAAAACCGGTAGGCTGGCATTAAGTCCCGAACAATTAACTGAAGTAAAGTCTAGAATGACTGCGGTGAACAAGAACATGGAATTGTGGGTAACCTTATATACCGACGCACTTAACCCCGGCACGCCACACGGGTACGATGTAAATCCTGCTTTGCCAACCTTTATTGACAAGTTTGATGTTGTTTCGTTGTGGACCTGGCGCTCAGAAGAAATTGTTGACATCGAAAAAAATCTGGCGAAACTGGAAGCCATCGCAAAAGATAAAACGAAAATAGCACTGGGAATTTATGTCTGGGACTATCCTGCCGGAAAAGTAATACCACTGGATCTGATGAAACACCAGTGTGAACTTGGACTCAAATGGCTCAAAGAAGGACGCATTCACAATATGATATTTCTTGGAAACACGCTCTTCGATTTCGGATTCGAGAGTGTTAACTACATCAAGAAATTTATAGCAGAAGTGGGCGACGAAGTGCTCGTTTCCTGATCAGCATTATCATATTCCTATTCAAAATTTACACAGACTGTATTGATTGAATCATGCGATTCAGTATAATTTCCATATTACTTTTTGTATCCGTTTTTGCTTTTTCGCAGGAGGGATATTTGTCAACATCTCTTGCATTGCAGAAGTATGGGGGGAAATTGTCTGATCGATCGTTTCTGGCTTTTCCTGAAGTTCGCGAGCGCCCGTTATTATGGATCGATTCCATTCCGGAAAAAGGTTTTCATGGCGTTGTATCAGGTAATGCCTACACACTAAAAGCCAACCCTGGTGAATTTTTTGTGTTTCAGTTAGGCATCTGGGCGCTTCGCAATAATGCATCCAACATAAAAGTTGAGTTTTCATTATTTGCCTCTACCAATCGTCAGCAGATTTCATCATCCAGGATGACCTGTTTCAATACGGGGGGTACAGATTATCTGGGCAGAACATTTACAAAAGTTGTAGATGTTGCCGAAGGTCAGGTACAGCCACTTTGGTTGGGAATAGATCTTCAGGGAGTAGAGAAAGGTTCGTACAGTGGCAGTATTTCGGTAATCTCAAATAAAGGCCGTCAAAAAATACCTGTTGTGTTGGAAGTTGAGGGACAGGTGGTCCCTAATCATGGATATGATGAGGGCAAGCGCCTTTCCCGTTTATACTGGTTAAACAATTACACCCTGGGTGTAAATGATGAAGTAACCAAAGGATACACGCCTGTTGAAGTGGAAGGTAATACGGTGCGGATCCTTGGACGTAGTTTGAAAGTGGGCAGGTATGGTTTGCCCGAAACGATCGAAAGTTATTTCGGTCAATCAAATCAATTACTCGTTGAATACGGCGAGCCTGTTGTAAACAAATCATTCCGTTTTGTAGTAGAGAAAGACAATGGAGAGAAGATTTACCTAGAACCGGGAAAATTATCACTTACTAAGCACAGCGCATCACGTGCAGAATGGAGTGTGTTAAGCACTTCATCAGAAATGGATGTGGTGTGCAAAGCGCAAATGGAATTTGACGGATTAGTGGAATACCGGATCACGGTGAAAGCAAAACTGCCTTTCCGGGTAAAAGATATTCGTTTAGAAGTGCCCGTTACAAAAGAGAAGGCAACATATATGATGGGCCTGGGGCATGAAGGTGGATTACGTAAACCCAATTGGAAATGGCAATGGGACGTTGAAAATAATCAGCAGGATATTCTTTGGATTGGAGCAGTAAATGGCGGAATGCGAATAAAGTTGAAAGCTGAAAACTATAAAGCTCCTCAATGTGACGGGTTTTATGAATTTGGCAGGCTGAATCTTCCTCCATCGTGGGGCAATGAAAATAAAGGTGGGGTTATTGTAATCGATACGCCAGAAGGCGATGTGCTGGTGAATGCTTTTTCCGGTAGTCGTTCAATGGCGAAGGGACAAGAACTGAACTACGATTTCGAATTATTGCTTACCCCTTTTAAGATAATAGATAGGGAAATAAAATTTAACGACCGGTATTTCCAGGATTTACCTAATTGTCCCGAACTACCCGATCCCGGCTATAACAGTACTAGGGCAGATTTCAAAATAGAGCTGGCTAAAAAATCGGCATCCAACATTCTCAACTTACATCACGATGTAGATATCTATCCATTCATCAACTATCCGATGCTGGATGAAACAGCAGGAGATATCAAAACATTCGTAAGTAATGCGCATCGGAACAAACTCCGTGTAGGGTTATACTACTCGATAAGATTACTAACAGTACACCAGCCGGAGTTCTGGGCTTTTAATAGTCTTGACAACGAGATTTTATCTCCAGGATCAGGAAACACACACCTGAAAAATATTAGCAAAGAAGATCCAAGAACATGGCTTCTTCATAACATGCGCGGCCGAAAGTATGAGCCCGCCAATTATGAAACAATGGAAGAGGGAAAGTTTAAAGGATTGTCTGATGTTTCTGTTATTACTAATCCTGCATCGCGTTTAGACAATTTTTATATCGGTGGTTTCGATTGGATGGTTCGCAACTTTAACGTTGACGGTTTCTTCTACGATGAAACAAACCTGAACCGCGTTACGATGCAAAGAGCAAGAAAAATACTTGATCGGCATCGTCCCGGTGGTCGCCTCGACCTGCATAGCCATCATCATTATAGTAAAGGTTGGGGACTGAATAGCTGTCTAAATTTTTACATGGGCCTTCTCCCTTATTTAAACTATGTGTGGATAGGCGAGAAACATGACTACAGCCGTTTGCCGGATTATTGGCTGATTGAATTCTCGGGTATTCCTTTCGGGCTGCCGGGCCAAATGCTATGGGATGGAGGTAATCCTTGGCGGGGTATGGTATACGGCATCACAAAACGTGAGGGGTGGCGGCCAATCGAAAAACATTCACCAGCAGGGATGTGGAAATTCTGGGATGAACATTCATTCTCAAAAAAAACCATGATCGGCTATTGGGAAAAGAATAGTCCAGTTGAAACAATGGATGACCTGGTTAAGGCAACAACTTATATAGGAGAAAACGAAGTGGTAGTGGCTATTGGAAACTGGTCCGACAAAGACCGCCAGGTTAGGTTGCAGGTAGATTGGCAGCGTCTCGGTCTGGATAAATCAAAAGTGAAAATTACGATACCGGAGATAAAAGATCTTCAACCGGCTCAATCACTAACATCATTAAATGAATTGAAGATGCCGGGTGGAAAGGGTTATTTGATAGTGATTAAAAGTTAGCAGCAGGCAATTTATTTATATCACAAATAGACATTACTAACGGATAAGACTATGCACATAAAATTATTTTATTTACTGCTTTTCGTTCCTGGGATTGTTTTATCGCAGGAAGGGTTTTTAACAACTTCGTCCGCATTGCAGAAGTATGGCGACAGGTTGTCGAATCGTTCATTTATGGCTTTCCCTGAAGTTCGTGAACGGCCGTTGATACCGATTGACGGCGTACCTGAAAAAGCCATTGATAACGCACTTTCCGGAATTCCTTACACGTTGGTGGCGAACCCGGGAGAATATTTTGTTTTCCAGGTAGGTGTCTGGGCTCTTCATAACACTGCTCCGGATATCAAAGTTGAGTTTTCTTCATTTGCGTCAAAGGGTCGCAAATCGATAGCTCCTTCACAGATGACGTGTTTCAATACAGCGGGCACCGATTATACGGGTCGGGCATTTACAAAAGGTATAGATGTTGCCGAGGGCAAGGTGCAATCACTGTGGATAGGAGTAAATCTGCAGGGAATAGACAGAGGAGAATATACTGGAAAGGTAACGGTAAACTCAAAGGGTACCCGGCAGGTAATACCTGTTGTGTTGAAAGTTGAGGGAGATGCAATTCCTAATCATGGATATGATGAAGGCAAACGTCTCTCACGTTTAAACTGGTTGAACAATTACACACTGGGTGTAAGTGAAGAAGTAACCAAAGGATATACTCCTGTTGAAGTGAAGGGGAATACGGTGAACATACTTGGCCGCAGTTTAAGAGTGGGTAAGGATGGATTGCCGGAGACAATCGAAACTTATTTCGGTCCATCGAATCAATCACTGGTTCAGCATGGTGAGCCGATTGTAAATAAATCATTCCGTTTTGTAGTAGAGAAAGAGAGTGGAGAGAAGATATACCTAAAGCCGGGCAAATTAACAATCAACAGGCGTAGTGCATCGCGTGCAGAGTGGAGTGTATTAAGTACTTCACCAGAACTGGATGTAGAGTGCAAAGCGCAAATGGAGTATGATGGATTTGTTGACTACCGGCTCAAAGTAAAAGCCAAGGTTCCATTGCAGATAAAAGACATTCGTTTGGAAGTGCCCGTAACAGCAGAGAAGTCGAAGTATATGATGGGGTTGGGTCATGATGGAGGATTTCGCAAGCCTGACTGGAAGTGGCAATGGGATGTAAACAAAAATCAGGACATCCTCTGGTTAGGAGCAGTAAATGGTGGTATGCGGATAAAACTCAAAGCAGAAAACTATATCCTACCTCATTGCGATTCATACTATGGTTTCAGAAAACTAACCCTTCCTCCATCGTGGGGTAATGAAAATAAAGGCGGTGTTGTGGTAAATGATGCACCAGAAGGCGATGTGCTGGTGAATGCTTTTTCGGGAAGTCGTTCAATGGAAAAGGGACAGGTGTTGAACTACGACTTTGAATTATTGCTCACTCCTTTTAAGGTTATCGACAGAGATATAAAATTCAATGACAGGTATTTTCAGGATTTACCCAATTGCCCGGAACTGCTTGACCCAGGGTACAACAGTACAACTGCCGATGTTAAGATCGGGCTCGCAAAGAAATCGAACGCCAATTACCTGATTGTGCATCACGATGTAGACATCTATCCGTTTATTAATTATCCCAGCATGGATGAGAATACTACGGATCTGAAAAACTTCGTAGCAAAAGCTAACAGGGAAAATTTAGGAGTACGTCTTTATTACACTACACGATACCTTACCGTGCATCAACCAGAATTCTGGGCATTCAACAGCCTCAACAACGAAATAATTCTTCCCGGCCCAGGAGAAAAACTCTTGTCAAAAATAAAGCCGCATGATCCGAGAAACTGGTTCCTGAAAAATATGAAAGGACGGCAATTTCTCTCCGGTAATTACGAAAGTATGGAGGAGGGAAGATTTACGGGTGTATCAGATTTGTCTGTTGTTACACCTCCGGGCACACGGTTAGATAATTTTTATATCGGCTACTTCGACTGGATGGTTCGCAATCTAGGAGTAGATGGATTTTTCTATGATGAAACGAGCCTGAACCGCATCACACTAAGACGTGCAAGAAAAATATTGGACAGCTATCGCACCAACGGCAGGTTAGACCTGCATTCTTATAATCATTACAACAAGGGTAGAGGATTTGCTAACAGTGTGAATTTTTATATGGAGTTGCTGCCATATTTCGACTTCACATGGATTGGTGAAGGGCAGAGTTACGACAGTTCACCAGATCGCTGGTTAGTAGAACTTTCAGGTATTCCTTTTGGAGTGCCAGGCCAAATGTTATGGGAAGGAGGAAATCCCTGGCGGGGTATGGTGTATGGTATTACCAAGCGCGAAGGATGGAGACCGATCGAATTAAATCCTCCAACAGGCATGTGGAAGTTCTGGGATGAACATTCGTTTTCAAAAAAGACAATGATCGGTTATTGGGAAAAAAATAACCCTGTACAATGCGCAGATTCATTAATTAAAACATCAGTGTACACCGGTGGAGGTGAAGTGATTCTGGCTATCGGTAACTGGTCCGAGCAGAACCGCGAGATAGCGCTCAAAATAGACTGGGAACGCTTAGGCCTGGATAAATCAAAAGTGAAGATTGAGATTCCGGAGATCGGAGATTTCCAATGGGCGAGATCATCGATCAACCTCGACCAGTTTTTTGTTCCCGGAGGCAAAGGATATATAATCATTTTGAAACCATAGCTATTTCATGATAAGGATACATTCGATCATTTCAAAACGTAAAAAAATTATGCTACTACTGAAAGTTCTTTCCATTTCCATATTCTTTTTTCTTCCCGCTTTTGTTTTTTCTCAACAAGGATATTTGTCGACCTCAACTGCATTGCAGAAGTTTGACGGAAAAATATCCAGTCGTTCATTTGTTGCATTTCCGGAAGTGCGTGAACGTCCGCTGATTTGGATTGATTCCATTCCTGAAAAAGGAGTGAGTGATATTATTGCTAATAAAGCCTATACTTTACAGGCTAACCCTGGCGAGTACTTCGTTTTTCAGGTGGGTGTTTGGGCAATTCGCAATGCATCAGACGTTAAAGTGGAATTTTCCTCACTTGTTTCCAAAGAAAAAAAGTCAATTGCGCAGTCGAAGATGACATCCTTCAATACCGGAGGTATTGATTTCAACGGCAAGCCATTTACGAAGGTGGTGAACGTTCCGCAAGGAGAAGTACAATCGCTTTGGTTGGGAGTGGATCTGCAGGGAGTAGAGAAAGGTTTGTACAGTGGTAAGCTATCAGTAGTTTCAAAAGGTTCCCGTCAAACAATACCAGTGGTGTTGAAAGTTGACGGAGAAGTTATTCCGAATCATGGATATGATGAAGGCAAACGTCTCTCACGTTTAAACTGGCTGAATAATTACACATTAGGTGTTAATGAAGAAATAACAAAAGGTTATACACCCGTTGAAGTGCAGGGAAATTCCGTTCGTATCCTGGGCCGCAGCTTGAAAGTAGGTAAAGATGGATTCCCGGAATTAATTGAAAGCTATTTCAGTCCGTCGAACCAGTCACTGGTGAAGCAGGGCGAACCGATCGTTAATAAATCTTTCCGTTTTGTAGTTGAGAAACAGAATGGCGAAAAGATTTATTTGAAGCCGGGCAAGCTGTTACTCAGCAAGCGCAGCGACTCACGCGCGCAGTGGAGTGTGTCGAGCACTTCGCAGGAACTCGATTTGGAATGCAGTGCGCAAATGGAATATGATGGTTTTGTTGACTACCGGATTAAGGTGAAAGCCAAAGTTCCGTTACAAATAAAAGATATCCGTTTGGAAGTGCCTGTAACAGCAGACAAGTCTGCATATATGATGGGACTGGGGCACGAAGGAGGATTGCGAAAACCTGATTGGAAATGGCAATGGGATGTTTCTAAAAATCAGGACATCCTCTGGGTAGGTGGCGTAAACGGTGGTATGCGAATAAAACTCAAAGCAGAAAACCACGTAGGTGCCATTTGCGATGTATTCTATGAGTTTGGCAAACTAAATCTTCCTCCATCATGGGGCAACGGCAATAAGGGAGGCGTTCATGTAAACGAAGGTCCCGATGGCGATGTATTGGTGAATGCTTTTTCGGGCAGCCGTTCAATGGCGAAGGGACAAGAGCTGAACTACGACTTCGAACTATTGATTACTCCGTTGAAAGTAATAGACCGTGACATAAAATACAATGACCGTTTTTTCCATGATTTGCCTAATTGTCCGGAGTTGCCCGATCCTGGGTACAACAGCACAAATGCAGAATTGAAAATTGGGCTGGCAAAGAAAGTGGGCGCCAATATACTCACCATACATCATGACGTGGATATTCTTCCTTTCATCAACTATCCATGCATGGATGAGAATATCGGAGATATAAAATCCCTGGTGTCCAATGCTGAAAAGCAAGGGTTAAAAACAAGGTTATACTATACCACCCGATTCATGACGGTTCATCAGCCGGAGTTCTGGGCATTCAACAGCCTTAATAACGAAATCGTATCTGCAGGACCAGCGGAAGAATATCTGTCGAAGGTTGAACAACTTAAAAAGGGTGAATATATGTCGCGGTTCACAGAACTTCCCGAGCACCGGAAATGGATGTTGAAATATTTGAGGGGTAGAAAGTATATCGCGGCTAACAGTGAAACAATGGAAGAAGGCAGATTTGCCGGCGTTAATGATATATCTGTAGTAACGCCTCCCGGTACAAGGTTAGATAATTTTTATATCGGATATTTCGACTGGATGGTGCGTAACCTCGGCGTGGATGGTTTCTTCCTGGATGAAGCAACGCTCAGCAGAGGCACACTTCGACGGGCAAGGAAAATACTTGATGGCTATCGTTCTAATGCCAAACTCGATCTGCATAGTCTTAATCATTTCTCTAAGAAATGGGGCATGACCAGTTGTCTGAATCTCTACATGGATTTGCTTCCGTACCTCGATTTCACCTGGATTGGTGAAGGGCGAAACTACGATCGTGAGTCAGATCATTATTTGGTAGAAATATCGGGAATTCCTTTCGGTGTGCCTGGTCAGATGCTGGCCGGAGGAGGAAACCCCTGGCGTGGAATGGTATATGGCATGACTAAAAGATCTGATTGGATTCCGGTTAGGGTTCATTCGCCTTCAGGTATGTGGAAATTCTGGGATGAACATTCGTTTACAAAAAAAATAATGACAGGTTATTGGGAGAAGGATTGTCCTGTGAAAAGTACGGATGAATTGATAAAGGCAACTGTGTATAAAGGAGGGAAGGAAGTAGTCATTGCCATTGCAAACTGGTCCGACAAAGATCGTAATGTATCACTTCAAATCGATTGGGCAGGTTTGGGATTAGATGCATCCAAAGTTCAAATTACTATACCTGAAATAGCCGATTTCCAAAACCATCAGTCATTAACCTCTCTGAATAATTTAAAAGTGCCCGGTGGAAAAGGTTATGTGCTGGTTTTAAAATAACAACAGGCTATCAAACTAAAAGTTATCGTCAACATTCAAAACAAAAATTAAAAAATAAAAACTATGAAGGAGCGTAAAGAAGAATTTAAAAAAGCATGCGCGAAAGCAGTGGAGTACCAGATCAGTTTTCAACTGCCCGATGGCGGATACATCTGGGATGGATATCCTATCGATGCTTTTCACAAGCAGGCGCTGTCGTGGCAGCTTGGCGGACATCATGTGGAAGCATTGAAGCTTTTGAATTGGATTGTAGAGGCAAAGAAATTACGCGCAGATGGTCAGTTAGAACAATACAAAGGTGACAATTATAAGCATGCATGGTTTTTTCAGGGTGCACATTTGTTAGGACGTTTTGATCTCTCGTACCCGGTAATGTCTTATCTGCGTTCGCAGGTTACAGAATGTGGAGGTTTGCCACATTTTGACGGAGACGAGCTTGTACGTGCACTTTCAACAGCATGGACAGGCGTAGGCGCTCTATATTTTGGAGATCTTGAACTGGCTACCAAAATTGCTAATTGTTGTATCAGCATGCTGAAACAGCAACCCAGAAAGGATAGGTTTTATTTTCAGATGACAAGAGACGGTAAACTGGCTACCGAGTCTGTAAATCCGGATGCACAATTTATTGATACCACACAGCCGCGGCAATGTTACTGGGAAGTTGGTTTCGCGATGTTATTGATGTGTAAAATGTATGAGGCAACTAAGGATAATGCTTATTTGGATCATGCCAAAGGCTTCCTCGAGTTCAAGCTGCGTTGCTTTAAGGATAATTTTTCTTTCTGGGGCAGTGGAAAAAGCGCGCTTGCCGCCGCCAATTACTATAAACTAACCGGCGATGAAAGAGCCAAAGAAGCGGCGCTGCAATTCTGTCGCTTTGTTGCCGACACTCAAACAAAAGAAGGTGGGTTCAGGTATGAAGACGAACCGGATGAACTGATTATTTACGTTGACCATGCGGCATGCTTCAGCGTTTGGGCAGGCGAGAGTCTCAAGATATTTGAAAGCCTTGAGTCTTAATACGAGTGTTCTGTATAATCAATTGTATCATTTTTATTTAGGTTAATATGAATTTGACAAAATATACCGATCGGGAGAAAGAGGAGTTAATTAAAATTGGTTTAGAAAATGTTATCACCCATTGGGCCGACAATGATGACTTAAGAAAAGAGCCTAAAGTATTTGCGGCGGGTGAGGGATGTTATGTGTATGACATCAACGGACGTAAATACCTCGATACATTTTCGTCGCTTATAACAAGCATCATTGGGCACAACAGGCCGGAAATAAAAAACGCCGTTGTTGAGCAGATGGATAAGTTGGCTTTCTTCCCGAATTATCATGATTCGTTTAGTGTTCCATTAATACAACTTGCAAAAAAGCTAAGTGAAATAATGCCGGGCGATCTGGAAGTAAGTTTTTTTGTAAACAGCGGATCCGAAGCAAATGAAACGGCAATAAAACTCGCCAGGCAATATTTCTGGCAAACCGGAAAGCGTAAAAAGTATAAAGTGATTTCCCGGAAAAACTCCTATCACGGAACTACTATTGCTGCTGCATCTTATTCCGGATTTCCATCCCTGTGGGAGTTTCTGGAGCCCACCGTGTCTGGTCAATTATATTCCACGGCACCCA
Source organism: Agriterribacter sp. (assembly GCF_035445465.1). NCBI lineage: Bacteria > Pseudomonadati > Bacteroidota > Chitinophagia > Chitinophagales > Chitinophagaceae > Agriterribacter > Agriterribacter sp. The sequence continues at coordinate 48,744 of NZ_DAOMQT010000012.1, read as the reverse complement.
ACCGCGCATTAGAAGCTGATCAGAAAGATGGAGGAGATGCGATCTTAAAAGAGATGGAAGAATTAATCATCAGGGAAAGTGCAGATACCATCGCTGCATTGATTATGGACCCGGTGCCGGGCTCAAACAGCGGTTATCCCATTCCTCCCGACGGCTATCTGCAGAAGGTTCGCGACCTGTGCAACAAGTACGATATCTTCTTGATTTTCGACGAAATCCAAACTGGTTTTGGTAAAACAGGAAAATGGTTTGCCTGTGAGAACTGGAACGTTACGCCAGATGTTATAACTGTTAGTAAAGCGTTGACCGCGGGATACGCTCCTTTAGGTGTTGCTGTTACTACTAAAAAAATCGCGAGCGTGTTTAAGCAGGAAGCTGGTACTGAGTTCAGAAGCGGCAGTACTTACGGTGGTCATCCTGTTTCGTGTGCAGTTGCACTGGCAAACATCGAGATCATGGAGAAAGAAAATCTGATTCAAAGAGCTGCCGATTCCGGCAAGTATATCAAACAGGAATTGGAAAAGCTATTCAAATACAAAGTTGTTTCAAGGCTTCAGGGAATGGGTATGATCTGGGCGCTCCGGCTCGGTGCGGATAGGGAAAACAACACCGACCTCGATCCTAAATTGAAGGTCGGCACATTCATACGCGATTATTGTTGGGAGAATGGAATGATTCTCCGAAATAATGCGGAAACCCTGGTGATCGCACCTGCTATCGTGATGACGAAAGCAGAGATTGACACAATGATCGGCACAATAGAGAAAGGTATTGTTGCCGCGATAAAACATTTTGGATTGTAGCTGACATTTTATTCTGCATAAATGCATGCCTGATTCGACCCAGGTACTAATACCGGTTTAAACTTTTGTATGAGTTTACAGATTGTTGACTATTTAATTATTCTGGGCTTCTTTGTTTTGCTATTGAGCATCGGGTATTTTACCGGCAGAAAAGGTGGTGACGATGCCACTGACTATTTTTTGTCGGGAAGAAAAATGCCCTGGTGGATACTGGGTATTTCAATGGTTGCCACAACCTTCGCAAACGACACGCCAACACTCGTTACCGATATGGTTCGCATAGATGGAGTGGCGAGCAACTGGATGTGGTGGTCTTTTTTGTTAACAGGTATGTTAACCGTTTTTATCTATGCCAAATTGTGGAACCGTTCGAAGGTGATGACCGATAACGAGTTTTATGAAATGAGGTACAGTGGTAAAGCGGCTACATTTCTGCGGGGGTTTCGTTCTATCTATCTTGGTTTTTTTTACAATGTAATTGTAATAGCGGGTTCCTGCCTGGCTTTTATAAAGATGTCGGGCATTCTGCTGGGCGTGAGCCCAACAACCGCATTGATAGTTTCCAGCGTTATTATACTTGTTTATTCAACAATCGGTGGATTGAAATCTATTTTGTGGGCAGGGCTGCTCGAGTTCACTTTATCGATGGGTGGTGCCATCGTTGCTGCAATTTATATTGTCAATTCACCTGAAGTTTCGGGATTGGACAACTTGCTGAGTCATCCGAATGTTTCTGGTAAGCTCGACCTCATTCCATCTATTGATCAGCCGGATATTTTTTTAAGTGTTTTCTTAATTCCTATTACAATTCAGTGGTGGGCTGCCTGGTATCCCGGTTCTGAACCAGGCGGAGGAGGATTCATCGTGCAACGTATGTTATCTGCAAAAAATGAAAAACATGCCGTTGGCGCTACGTTCTTTTTCAATTTTATGCATTATGCGGTGCGGCCCTGGCCATGGATACTCGTAGCATTGGCTTCCCTGATTATTTTTCCTGATCTGAAATCAATGCAGAATGAGTTTCCCGGAGTGGATCCCTATTATGTGCAGAATGATATTGCATACTACGCGATGCTGAAAAGGTTTCTGCCTGTGGGCATATTGGGCTTCGTGGTTGCGTCATTAATCTCCGCCTATATGTCTACGGTTGCTTCCCTGTTGAATTGGGGATCGTCGTGCCTGGTGAATGATGTTTATAAAAGGTTCATTCATCCCAAAGCAAATGGCAGGCGCATGGTATGGGTTGGCCGGTTCAGTTCAGGCATTTTAATGTTGTGTTCTATTTTGCTCGCGGTGGTGTTGCAAAATGCACTGCAGGCATTTCATTATCTCCTGATGATTGGAGCAGGTACCGGTCTTATTTACCTGTTAAGATGGTTCTGGTGGCGTATTAATGCACTCTCCGAATTGTCTGCGATGGTTGCTGCCGCTTTTTTCTCAATTATTTTTATTGTACTCGAAAATGTTGCTCAGTACAATGATGATAAAAGCCGGATTGTTGTTCTCGGTTATGAAATGGCAATGGCCTATTGGAACGTTGTGAAGTTTACGGGTATAGTGTTTCTGACAACGGTAAGCTGGCTGATAGTAACATTTGCGAGCAAGCCCACAGATGAGGATACATTAAGATCATTTTATTCCAAAATAATTCCTGGAGGTCGCGGATGGAAAGCTGTTCTTGACAGAGCAAAAGCCAGCGGAATTGAACTGGTAAAACAGAAGAACCTGAAATGGGATGTTCCAACAGGTTTAGTATGTATGGTGCTGGGATGCGTTATTATTTACAGTGTATTGTTCTCCGTTGGAAATTATTTATATGGAAGGAATTTGCTGGGAACCATATTTCTTGCGCTCTTCCTGGTTTCAACCATTTTCTTTATCCGCTTTTGGTCGAGGTTGACTTCTCTCGACGACACAAATTAGAAATATAAACAGGTGACAGTATGAAGAATAGAAAGATAAAATGGGGTGTGATTGGTTCCGGAGGAATTGCTTATAGAAAAACAATTCCCGAAGGAATAGTGAAAGCTCCTAACGCAATTCTATCAACGGTGTACGATGTAAACGAAATTGTAAACAATAATGTGGCAAAAGAGTTTTCTGCATTATCCGCAAAGAGTATTGAGGATGTAGTTGATTCCGATGTTGATGCTGTGTACATCGCCTCTCCACCCAATGTTCATCTCGAGCATGTTATTGCGTGTGCAAAAAAGAAAAAGCATATTCTTTGCGAGAAGCCTCTTGGCCTTACTACTCCGGAGATAGAACAAATGATTAAAGTATGTGAAGCAGAAGGAGTGGCGCTGGGTGTTGGATTAATGATGAGATTTTCGATGCAGCACCGGGAAGCTTTAAAAGCTATTGAGCAGGGAATTATAGGAAAGCCGGTGTTCGGCCGTGCTCAATTGTCGTGCTGGTATCCACCCATCAACGGTGCATGGCGACAAAACTTATCGCAAAGTGGTGGCGGTTCCCTTATGGATATGGGTAGTCATTGTATTGATTTACTGGAAATGTTTTTCGGAGCAATCAGCAGTGTTAGTTGTCGCATAAACAATGTTGTGCATAACTACGGTGTGGAAGATAGTGCCGTGGTGCTATTGGAATTTGCGAATGGCGCAACAGCTATTGTGGACACTCATTTCTGTGTTCCCGACGCTGCCAGCAAAAATATGCTTGAGCTTTACGGATCTCAGGGAAGCATCATTGCCAAAGGAACAATTGGTCAGAGTGAATCCGGAGAAATGACAATTTATTCGGAGAGCGATGAGCGTGGCTACGATGCCAACCAGGTGAGAGCGTCAACAGGAGGAAGAGAGATTAATCCCGAGCCGGTAAATACCTACCTGGCAGAGATTCAGGAATTCGGTTCTGCTATTTTGGAAAATCGTAAACCGTTGAACGATGCTGCTGTTGGTTTGAGAAACCATGAAGTGGTTACAGCATGTTATCAGTCTGCAAAGACGGGCGGTAAAATAATTATTTAGTAGAAAATCAATTTAACAATGAGTAGAAAAATTAGCAGGGTTGCGGAAGGGTGGTGGGACTATACCACTCTTGACGAGCAAATTCAGCGCGATGCAGCAAAACTAAGCGTTCACGATATTCAGCAACTTTCGCGGCCAGGGTTCAAAGTGATTTTACACGACACCCTTGAGTCATTTTATCTTGCCGAGGCCTTACAGTATATCAATGCGTGGAAAGCATCTACTCCACAGAAGCCTGCGGGAATATGCGGACCAATAGGCCCAACCGAACAGCTGCCTTTGGTTGCCCAACTGGTAAATGACCTCGATATTTCTCTGAAGCACGCACACTTCTGGGGAATGGATGAATGGTATGAAAATGGGAAAAGCGTTGATATGGATCACCCGCTTTCGTTCGCCCGCGCAAATCATGCATTATTATTCAGTCGTATCAAACCGCACTTACAAATTCCCGAAGAAAATATTCACTATCCTTCCGTAAATATCCTGCAGGAGTACAGTGATAGTTTCGATGCCATTCAATGCCTGGTGATGCAGGGTGGCCAGGGCGATGCAAAACATTGGGCATTTAACGATCCCTTCAAAAGAGAAGGCGATTATTTAAATGCACCTCCAACGCCTTCGGCCTATCGCGCGCTGGGTACACGGATAGTTGAGCTTCATCCAATTACTTTGATGCAGAACGCACGTACTTCCGGAGGCGGATTTGTAGTAGGCGTGCCGATGCAGGCCCTGACAGTTGGCCCCAAAGAAACCTGGAAAGCAGAAAAAGTATCGATATGGCAGGCGGGTAACCACGACAACGCTTTTGGAATGCGGCTCACCGCATTAATGATTTCAAAGAAAATTGAAGATACATCTGTTCCGATGTCGTTGCTGGCAAGCCATCCCGACGTTGAATTTCATTACTATCGTTACGCTTTAAAAGATGTGATGACAGAAATGCACTAATGATTTATTAATAATTAGATGAAAGAGAATATTGAAAATACGGTTCTGGCGATTGTATCTCATCCCGACGATGCAGAACTACTATGTGCCGGAACATTGGCATTGCTGAAAGACAGGGGATGGAAAATTGAAATGGCCACAATGACCGCAGGAGATGGCGGTACAGCAACATTAAGCGCGGAAGAAATTAGCAGGATAAGAAGAAAGGAAGCTGCAACGAGTGCTGCCCGTCTGGATGCGAATTATCATTGCCTTGAATGTGAAGATATTTTTATTCTTTACGAGAAAAGTACATTACTGAAAGTGATAGAACTGGTGCGGAAGGTGCGCCCGCGTATAGTATTCACTATGAGCCCTTCCTGCTACATGGTTGATCACGAGATAACAAGCAAATTAATACAAACTGCCTGCTTTAGTGCAGGAGTGAAAAATATTGCGACAACTTCGCCTCCGCTTTTTTCTATCCCTCACCTGTATTACCTCGATGCATTGGAAGGTAAGGACAGACTTGGCAATGCCGTTGAGGCCGCGATTGTTGTTGATATTTCCGATAAGATTGATTTAAAAGAACAAATGCTGGCCTGCCATGAATCGCAGAGTGGTTGGTTAAGGGACCATCATGGCATGGATGAGTATATAATATCAATGCGATCTTTTTCCGCAAAGCAGGGTCACGCTGTGAATGCCGAGTACGGTGAAGGGTTCCGTCAACACCTTGGGCATGCTTTCCCGCAAGACAATTTGCTTGCTAAAGAATTGGGAGAACTGGTAAAGTTTCCGGTGAAGACATTAACTAACGATAACTATAAACACGTACATGAAAACATATAGGTTAAGCCGGTTGTTCAACAGCAAATCAGGAAACTGCTTTGATGTTGCAATCGATCATGGTTTTTTTAATGAGTATTCATTTTTGAATGGAATCGAGAATATAGAAAAGGCAGTGAACATTTTGATAGATGCCGCTCCTGATGCCATTCAATTAACGGCGGGTCAGGCACATTATCTTCAGTCTGTTGCCGGCAGGCAGAAGCCGTCACTGGTATTACGCACTGATGTTGCCAATGTTTATGGAAAGGTATTGCCGAGAACGCTTTTCAGCCGCATGATTGAAAACCCCGTGGAACAAGCCATCCGTTTAGACGCGGTATGTGTTGTTGTCAATCTCTTCAGCATACCGGGAGAACCCGAAGTAACTGATCAGTGTATTCAGAATATATTAAAAATAAAACCAGAGACAGACAGGTATGGTATTCCACTAATGGTGGAGCCGCTGGTGTTTCGTCCCAATGCTGAAGCAGGAGGTTATATGGTTAACGGTGATCCGGAAAAAATAATTCCTTTAGTAAGGCAGGGGGTTGAACTCGGTGCAGACATTATTAAAGCTGATCCAACTGATAACGCAAGCGAATATCATCGCGTAGTTGAAACGGCGGGTAAAGTTCCGGTATTGGTGAGGGGAGGAGGCAAAGCTTCCGACGACGAAATACTTAAAAGAACATACACTTTGATGCAGCAGGGTGTAAAAGGAATAGTATATGGACGAAACGTAATTCAACATAGCAATCCCGGTGGTATGACGAAAGCTTTAATGTCCATTGTGCACGATAAAGCAAAGCCAGAAGACGCAACCGTGTGGTTAAATAAAAAATGAGAAGTTAATGAAGAATATAAATATAGGGATCATTGGTGGCGGTTTGATGGGAAGAGAAGCGGCAAGTGCTTTTGGACGTTGGTTTGCGCTGAAAAATTTTCCGGTGCGCGCGAGGCTGACAGCCGTATGCGATTTGAACGACCAGGTATTGTCGTGGTATAAGCAAATTGAAAGTGTTGTATTGTTAACGAATAACTATAAAGAGTTAATCAATAGTGAGGATGTTGATGTGGTGTATATCGCCGTACCTCACAACCTGCATAAAGATATTTACCTGGATATATTACGGGCAGGTAAAGATTTACTTGGTGAGAAGCCGTTTGGCATTGATTGCGAATCATCCCTGGCCATTGCTGCAGAAGCTAAACGATTGGGACGATTTACGCGATGCAGTTCGGAGATGCCTTTTTTACCGGGGCCACAAAGAGTAGTTGCCGCTGTTAAATCCGGAAGTTTAGGAAGAATATTTGAGATAAAATCCGGGTTTCTTCACGCTAGTGACATGAATGCGCAGAAACCGATCAATTGGAAAAGACAATCGAAATATTGCGGAGAAATAGGGGTGATGGGCGATTTGGGCATGCATGCATTGCACGTTCCGCTCCGATTGGGATGGAAGCCAGAGAAAGTGTATGCGCATTTGCAAAGAATAATTACAGAGCGACCAGATGGCAAAGGCGGAATGGCGGCCTGCGACACATGGAACAATTCAACATTAAATACACAGATTGTAATTGATGGCGACGTAGTTCCAATGCAACTGGAAATGAAGAGACTGGCTGCAGGCGAAACCAACACATGGTACATTGAAGTGTATGGTACTGAGGGAGCAGTAAAATACAGCACAAAAGACACCAAGGCTTTCTGGCAGTTAAAAAATGCACCTGAACAATGGTGGCAACGTACCGACCTGGGATTTCAGATGCCATTTGATACCATTACCGGCGGCATTTTCGAAGCCGGGTTTACAGATTGTTTTATGCAGATGATCGCGGCCTTTATTGCAGAACGCGAAGGCTTTTTGTACGGCAGGTTCGGTTGTGCAACACCGGAAGAAGCTGTCGCCAGCCACTGCATTTTTGAGGCAGCGCTCCGTTCGCAGGCATCGCAAACGGTAGAGCAGGTTAATTACAAGTTATTCTGATAAATTAAAAAGGATGGCAGAAGTTTCTGATAGAAAAGGGGTCATTGCCGGAGGCAATTGGATAGTGGATCATGTAAAGTTGATAGATAAGTTTCCGGCCGAACAATCTCTTGCTAATATTTTAAATGAATATTCCAGCAATGGTGGTTCACCATACAATGTATTGGTTGACCTGATAAAACTGGAGGCGCCATTTCCGTTAGCAGCTATCGGTTTACTCGGAAATGATTCCAATGGTGAACACATCTTAAATGATTGCCGCAGCAGGGGTATTGATGTACGGCAATTGCAAATGACAGATGCCGATGCTACGTCGTACACAATTGTCACCACGGTACTGAATACTGGCAAGAGAACTTTTTTTCATCATCGTGGCGCTAACTCTTTGTTGGATGACAAACACTTTGATTTTAGTACATCTAACGCTAAACTTTTTCATTTAGGATATCTACTGCTGATGGATCGCCTGGATGAAATATTGCCGGATAAAAGAACGCGGGCATCCTATGTTTTGGAGAACGCTAAGGCTGCAGGCTTATTGACATCGGTGGACCTGGTGAGTGAAGATTCAAATCGTTTTGTTACTATCGTTCCACCTGCTTTGCCTTATGTTGATTTTTTATTCCTGAATGAAATTGAAGCAAGCCGTTTATCCGATATCGATTTACTGGAATTTCAGGGGTTTGAAGATATGGAAGAAAAATGCTCGCCCGTATTTGATTGTGTTTTTTCGATGGGAGTAAATGAGTGGATAATTATTCACCGGTCGGAGGGTGCGTGGGCCGCCCATCGAAATGGAAAGCGGTTATTTCAACAAAATTTAACGATACCACAGGAGAAAGTGGTTAGCACCAACGGTGCAGGCGATGCATTGGCTGCGGGTGTGCTGCTCGGCTTACATGAAAACCTGGGTATGGAACTGTGCCTCGAACTTGGCGTTGCTGCGGCAGCAACAAGCTTATCGCATGTTACGTGTTCTGAAGGAATACGTTCATACAGCGATTGCATGGCGTTGTTTGAGGAACATCATGCGAAAGAAAAAATAATATAAATCATGCTATGACGAGGATGAAGTTATTTTATTTAACGATCAGTATTTCGGCAATGGCGTTAAGCTGTTCGCAAAAGCCGGAACCAGTGCATCAATTCAACCCGGCGCCCGGTAGCCATATCGTTTTTGTTGGAAACACATTTGCCGAACGTCTGCAGTATTACAATTATTTTGAACCTCTCCTATATAAAAGCTTTCCCGACAGAAATTTGGTGGTGCGTAATTTAGGTTGGAGCGCAGACGAAATCAACTGGCAATCCCGCCCGTTAAATTTTGGTGCAATCGATCAGCATCTCACCAGGCAGAAAGCTCAGATCATTTTTGCCTGTTACGGTTTAAATGAGGCATTTAAAGGCAAAGACAGTCTTGAATCATTTAAGGAACAATTGTCGGGTTTTCTCGAGTATTTACAAAAAGGCAAGTATGATGGTGAAAAGTCGCCCGAAGTAATATTGATCTCTCCCATTGCTCACGAAAAGCTGGGAGGCTTTTTGCCCGATCCATCAGAGCATAATAAAAATCTGGAGCTATATGCCGAGGCCATGAGCGAAGTGAGCGCCAGCCTTGATATACCATTTATTAATTTGTTTAGCGCCACACGCAAATTAGAAGCCGCTAAAGATTCGGTTACTATCAATGGCATCCATCTGAATGATAAAGGGTATAGGGCCGTTAGCGAAATGATGGCTGCGGCACTCGGTTTTCCGGTAGCCACCTGGAATGCTTCAGCCGACATGGAAAATCTTAAAAAGCTGGTAGATCAAAAAAATCAGCAGTTTTTTTATCAATATCGTGCGGTAAACAGCGAGTACATAGTTGGCAGGCGTAAGGAACCCTGGGTACAACCACCGGGCGGGCCTATTTCCTATCCCGGTGAAATGGCGAAGCTCGCTACAATGATAACGAGGTTAGATAGTGTTATCTGGAATGGCGCCAATAGAACTCAAGAACATCACTTATCGCTTGCGAAAAATATCCTCAACGATACGATACAGTTTTTACCGTTGAATAAATCAAAGCTGCAAAAACCAGACAGTTCATCACTAATGCTGCCCCCCGGTTACCAGGCAAACGTGTTTGCTTCTGAATCAAATCTTGATCTGGCCAACCCGGTAAAAATAGTTTTTGATCCCAAGGGTCGTTTATGGGTCGCCAATATGCCCTCTTACCCACACTATCTGCCGGGTGCACCTCCCAATGATAAAATATTGATACTGGAAGATACAGACGGCGACGGACAGGCAGATAAACAAAGTGTTTTTGCAGATAGTTTATACATGCCCAACAGTTTTGAGCTTGGCAATGGTGGCGTATATGTTAGTCAGCCGCCTAACCTGTGGTTTATGAAAGATACTGATGGAGATGGCAGGGCCGACTCGAAAGAAATTGTATTACATGGTTTTGGAACCGAAGACATTCATCACTCGCTAAATACTTTTACCTGGGGACCCGATGGTGCGCTGTATTGGCATATGGGCACGTTCCTGCATACGCAGGTGGAAACTCCATACGGGCCGGTAAGAAACGACTACGGAACAACCTTCAGGTATGAACCCCTAACCCAAAAACTCGAGACCTATGTGTCGTATGTATATGCCAATTCATGGGGTCATGTATTTATGCGCAACGGCACCGAAATTATCAGTGATGTTTCAACGGGCATGAATTATTTTGCTCCGCCACTCACGGTAGCTATCGACTTTCCCTTCAAGCATACTCCGATGAAGGACTTCCTGACTTCTAACAATAAGCCGAAAATATGTGGTACTGAAATTATATCGAGTCGAAATTTTCCTGACGAGGTACAGGGAAATGTGCTCTTCAATACTTTTATTGGTTTCCAGGGAATCACACAACACGAGATAGATGAAGATGGAAGTGGTATTGTTGCAAAAGAGCTTGCACCGTTGCTTCATTCGAAAGATCCTTATTTCCGCCCGGTGGATTTAAGGTTTGGACCCGATGGAGCATTGTATGTGGTAGACTGGTACAATCCCGTTATCAGTCATGGTGAAATTGCTTTACGTGATTCCTTACGCGATCATACGCATGGCAGGATATGGCGAATCAGTTATAAGGGAAGAGATTTGGTGAAACCCGTCGATCTTACCAGACTGCCAATTTCGCAATTGCTGGATCAGTTAAAGGTAAACGAGGATCGGCACCGGTACACCACCTATACCCAGCTGCGCCAGTTACGTGCTGAGGAAGTATTGCCGGCTTTAGACAGCTGGGTGAAATCTTTAGATGCCAATGACCAACATTATGAACAAAATAAACTGGAGGCGTTATGGGTTTCGCAACAATTCCATCAAACCAATAAAACATTATTAAAGGAACTGCTGAAAAGCAGCAACGAATTTATCCGCACTGCTGCAACGCGGGTATTGTTCTATTCGAGGGATCAATTACCCGACGCGGAAAAAGAATTGATATATCTCTCTGCTGATCCTTCTGCAAAAGTGCGGCTGCAGGCAATTATATCCTTAAGTCATTTTAAAACTGAAGCAGCTGTAAATGCACTGCTGGCGGCAGTTGCTAAACCGGTTGACTATTATATTGACTATGCATTAAAGGAATCGCTCAGACAGTTGAGACCTGTATGGCTGGAGATGTTCAGGAAAGACAAACATTTTCTTGCACACGACGAAGCGACCTCGAATTATTTTTTATCTGCCGTTGCTGATAGCAATGCAATGAAGTCCTACCGTTTTTTCGGTAGCGATCCGAAACGTTCAATGTATGATCGGAAGTGGTTATCGGAAAAAGATTTTGAAGAATTAAAAGAAGTGGTTGCTATAACAAGGTTCCGTAATCGATCCGGTGATGGACAACCTGAAAAAGCTCCTGTAAAATCCTCGCTGCTTGTTCCCGGGAGAACGGTTATTCAGCTAAGCGCATTGTTATCTAAAATGATGTTTGATAAAACAATTATTCGCGTGAAGCAGGGCGACGATATTTCATTGGTATTCGATAACCAGGACGATATGGCGCACAATGTTGTGATCGTTAAGCCGGGTGCGCTGCAAAAAGTGGGCAAAGCAGCAGATGCCATGTCGGTTTTAAAAGATGGATATGAGAAAAACTTTGTACCGGAAATGCCTGAGGTTTTATTTTTTACTCCATTAATTCAGGCTGGCAGAAGTTACAGGCTCGATTTTAAAGCGCCTTCTACACCAGGCGAGTATCCTTTTGTGTGCACTTTTCCTGGTCATTGGCAGGTAATGAAAGGGATTATTAAAGTGGAGTGAGGGTAGGTGTAGTGAAGAATTTAAATGAGTCGAAATATGGAAGAAGTAAACAAAACTGGTAATTCCAGGAGAAATTTCATTAAACAAACTGCTATTGCAGGCGCCGGTATTACTATTGGCGGTATGGGTTTTAGTTCAAAATCGTATGCTTCAATCCGTGGAGCAAACGACCGGATAATGCTGGCGGTAGTGGGCGTTCGCGGCCAGGGTCAGACACATATAAAAAACTGGATGGAATTAAACACCCTCAAGAACATCAGGGTGAAAACGCTTTGCGATGTAGACGAACACAGTTTTGACCAGGCAGCGAAGATTGTAGTTGATAAAGGCGGCGAAAAACCAGCTAACGAAATAGAAATGCGTAAAGTGTTTGATGATAAAAACATTGACGCGGTGTCGTTCGCTACTCCCAATCACTGGCATGCACTGGGCACTATATGGGCCTGCCAGCAGGGAAAACATGTATATGTAGAAAAGCCCGCATCGCATAATGTTTGGGAGGGGCGTAAGATGATTGAAGCGGCGCGTAAATATAAGCGGCGTGTGCAGGTAGGTTTTCAAAACCGCTCATTTGTTAACGTTAGAGAGGCCATAAAGTTTTTACATGATGGCGGAATAGGCGATGTGTTTCTGGCGAGGGGACTTTGTATCAATCCACGCGAACCGTTTGGTATTGCTGAAGATGGCACTCCGCCACCAAATCTTCACTACGATCGTTGGTTGGGCCCTATATCATACAGGCCTTACAACGAAAGAAAGGTTCACTACAACTGGCATTGGTTTTGGGATACCGGCAATGGCGATACGGGCAATCAGGGTCCTCATCAATTCGATATAGCCCGTTGGGGATTGAATAAAAATGAACACCCGGTATCGGTGTATTCAACCGGCGGCGTATATGGGTTTAATCCCCGAGAGTGCGCACAGGAAACTCCTACGTTTCAATCTTCTCTATTTAAATACCATGATGGTAAAATGCTGGAATTCGAAACAAGAGGCGGTTACTCTAATTCCGAATCGGGCATTGATATAAGGATCGGAAATATTTTTTACGGTACTGAGGGTCACCTGGAGTTGGAGAGAACAAACTGGCGGGCGTTTCGTAAAAGAGAGAAAGAGCCATTTGCGGGCTCGAAAGTGCTGGTCGCCAAAACAGTCGATCCACGCGTGCCTCCCGGCGGAGCGGAGCACTATGCCAACTTTATAGATGCAATACGGGCCGGCAACGATGATGTACTGAATTGTGATATTAATACAGGTTTTTATTCTACGGCGCTGCCCTTGATGGCCAACATTTCGTACAGGCTTAAACGTGAGTTGAAGTTGGTTGGCGAAAGAGAGAAGTTTCAGAACGACAAAGAAGCTAACGCGATGCTCACACGCAAGTATCGCCCTCCTTATATTATTTCTGACCAGGTTTAAGCGGGTAACTTTTTTTCAATAGAAACTCGCCACACTAACAGGTCTAATCAAAATAATTATTTAACGATTAAAACAACTTTCATATGAGCAATGCAAAAGCCGTTGACGCTAAATCCAACCTGGCGGAACGCCCAGAATTCAAGAAATTTTATGACCATTATATAGGAGGTAAATGGGTAGCACCGCACAGCGGTGAATACTTCGACAATATTTCTCCAATAGATGGAAAAGCGTTTACCAAAGCTGCGAGAGGAAATGCAGAAGACATTGAAAAGGCAATTTCTGCCGCTCATCAGGCATTTGCTTCCTGGGGTAAATCCGCAGCAGCTTATCGCAGCAATCTAATGCTTAAAATAGCCCAGGTTATCGAAGACAACCTGGAACTGCTGGCGAGGATTGAAACGATTGATAACGGCAAAGCCATTCGTGAAACACGTGCGGCTGATTTGCCGCTGGTGATAGATCACTTCAGGTATTTTGCCGGTGTGTTGCGTAGCGAAGAAGGCACTATTTCAGAACACGATCTATCTACAGTTAGCATTAATCTGCATGAGCCAATAGGTGTTGTTGGACAAATCATTCCATGGAATTTTCCATTGCTGATGGCAACCTGGAAAATTGCTCCTGCTTTAGCGGCAGGCTGCTGTGTTGTTGTAAAACCGGCAGAACAAACGCCTACGAGTATCATGTGCCTTATGGAACTAATAGGGGAAATTTTACCTGCGGGAGTGATCAATGTGGTTACAGGTTTCGGACCTGAAGCAGGTAAACCATTGGCACAGTCGCCACGCATTCAAAAAGTAGCTTTTACGGGAGAAACAACAACGGGCCGCCTGATTATGCAGTATGCGTCTGAAAATTTAATTCCGGTTACGATGGAGCTTGGTGGCAAAAGTCCGAATATATTCTTCGAATCTGTTGCGGATGCCGATGATGAATTTTTTGACAAGGCTGTAGAAGGAGCCGTGATGTTTGCATTAAATCAGGGTGAGATATGTACTTGTCCCAGTAGAATTCTTGTTCATGAAAAGATATATGAAAAATTTATTTCGAAGGTAGTACAGCGTACGAAAGCAATTAAACTGGGCAACCCGCTGGATGGAACCGTGATGATGGGAGCGCAGGCATCAGAAGATCAATATAATAAAATTCTCAGCTACCTCCAGATCGGAAAACAGGAAGGAGCAGATGTGCTGACGGGCGGTGATGCATTTCATCAGAACGATGGACTGGAACATGGATATTATGTTACGCCCACCATATTCAGGGGCAATAATAAAATGAGAATATTCCAGGAAGAAATATTTGGACCGGTGGTATGTGTAACTACTTTTAAAACAACTGAAGAAGCGATACAGATTGCGAATGATACACTATACGGATTAGGCGCGGGTGTATGGACAAGGGATGCGCACGAATTATACCAGGTGCCGCGTGCAATTCAGGCGGGTCGCGTATGGGTGAATTGTTATCATGCATATCCTGCGCATGCTCCGTTCGGAGGATATAAAAAATCGGGATTTGGAAGGGAAACGCATAAGATGATGCTGAATCATTATCGTCAAACAAAAAATATGCTGATCTCTTATAGCAAAGAGAAGCTTGGATTTTTCTAAATAAATATATCCGTATGAATATTGATCGCGTGGTTGCTACTGAAAGCGCAATTGAATTAATAAAAACATTAAAGGAAAAACATGGTCCTTTAATGTTTCACCAGAGCGGTGGATGTTGCGATGGATCTCAGCCAATGTGCTTTCAGGCAGATGATTTTAAAACTGGTAATAGTGACGTGTGTTTAGGTGAAATTGCGGGTTGCCATTTTTATATCGGTCGCGATCAATTTGAATATTGGAAACACACGCAACTAATTATTGATGTAACACGCGGCAGGGGCAGTAGTTTTTCACTGGAGATACCATTGGGTGTAAGATTTTTGTCGAGGTCGAGGATATTTACGGAAGAGGAGTTGAAAAGCCTGGAGAATATTTAAATAAAGCTATTGCCCCTGTATATTGTTCCTGTGCGGCTATAAAGAACATAAACTGTAGTTATGGAGAAAAGGACTTGTTTATTCATCTGTTTAATATTTGCGGTATGCTCGTTGCAGGCACAAAAGGGCGAGTGGACCAGCCTGTTTACCGGGAGAGATTTATCCGGTTGGAAACAATTGGGTGGAAAGGCAAAATATCATGTTGAGAACAACAGGATCATAGGCACTACCGTATTTGGAACCCCAAACAGTTTTATTGTTACAGAAAAGGAATACAGCGATTTTATATTAGAACTGGAAGTAAAACTCCCGGATAGTTCCACCAATTCAGGCATTCAGTTTAGAAGTCATTACGACGCCGCAGGGAATGACGGAAAGGGCAAGGTTTTCGGATATCAGTTTGAACTCGATGGAACTTCCCGTGGGTGGACCGGAGGAATATATGATGAATCGAGGAGGGGGTGGTTGTATCCGATCGATTTGAACAGTAAGGCAAAAAAGGCTTTCAGGCAAGGTGAATTCAACCATGTTAGGATTGAAGGGATCGGGAAAACCATCAAAACCTGGATCAACAATGTTCCTGCCAGCTTTTTGATTGATGAGACTGATGCTTCTGGCTTCATCGCATTGCAGGTTCATCGAATTGCGAACACAACGGAGGCAGGAAAAAAAGTAGAATGGAAGAATATAAGGATCAAAACTACTAACCTTAAGCCCTCCCGTTTCCCTGCCAACATTTATGTAGTAGGCACTTCAAATAATAAGTTAACCGATGAAGAAAGAAAAAATGGATGGGAGATGTTATTTGATGGTAAAACATCCAACGGATGGAGAGGTGCCAAATGGAAAGGGTTTCCTGACAAAGGTTGGAAAATTGAAGATGGTGCAATTACTGCTCTTTCTTCCAAAGGAAAAGAATCAGCCAATGGGGGAGATATTGTAACCACTGATTTGTATAGTGCGTTTGACCTTTCGTTTGATTTTAAAATATCTACAGGTGGCAATAGCGGGGTAAAATATTTTGTCACATTATCAGAAATAACTTCCGGTTCTGCTATCGGTCTTGAATACCAGATACTCGACAATGAAAATCATCCCGATGCTAAAGAAGGAATTGGAGGTAACAGAACTTTATCATCGTTATATGACCTTATAGCTGCAAAAGTTGATGATGAGTTTAGTCATTTTCCCGGGAAATGGAACACAGGTAGAATTGTGGTATACCCGGATAATCATGTTGAACATTATCTGAACGGCGTAAAAGTGTTAGAATACGACCGGGGATCACAACATTACCACGGCCTGGTAGCTAAAAGCAAGTACCATAACTGGAAAGATTTTGGAGAAGCAAAAGAAGGAAGAATTCTGTTGCAGGATCATGGCGATGAAGCGAGTTACCGCAATATCAAGATAAGAAGGTTAAGATAGTTTTTTTTACAGTAAATGGGTAAAAGACGGCTGGCATCTGCCTGCCTTTTTGATTTGATATCCGATAAATCTTTTCTTATGGTTCGCGCCTTGAAGATAACAAGAGAATGCTATTGGGTGACGAATCCCTTCATTATGTACAAAGCAACACTAACAAACAATTTATTGTCAATTACCGCATGCATCAGAGTACTCCATTTAGCAACACACTGCAATCGCATATTAACAACAAAATAAAAAGTCTGGGCATCAACCCTTTTCGTATCACGGCAGAGGCAGATTATGATTGCGAAGGAAATTATTGATGATCGAAAACAAGGCGCATCATCGCTGGAATTAAAATATGCTATTTCGATCCAGGATGGATATGCGTATATGCGAAGCCGCATTACCATTTTTTATCATCACAGTACAGGGCAGCCAACGTTGTACATCAGGAAGGGCAGTCGCCATTTCACACCGGACTTTCCGATCCGTCACAAGCAAACGGCAGAAGCTTTTCTGGTCGAGATAAATCCACGTACAGCACAGAACGACCCCCAACTGATCCCCCAGTTGGGAAGTCGCAGAAAAGTACATTCACTGGAAGAAATATGGCTGAAATTTCAAGTTGTGTCCATGATAAGTTTACTCTGAATTGCTACAAATTAAGCCCATGTCCTTCATTAAGATTTGGTTGGCACAACAGGACAAGCGCTACAACCGTAGTGCACCCACTTTTTTTGCGAAAGTTCCCGGGATTGTGACGTCCGTTTCGTGATGTTGGGCGAGCGTTCCGCCAGGTGCACTTGAATCTGATTTCTTTAATGCTTTGATCTGACCGGCTGTTGTTTTTCACGGTATCGGTTGTTGCGTCGCACATGTTATCGTTCTGTCCACTGGTTCTCCTTTTTGGAATAATGACAGGAAATGCCATGCATTGTTTGCAGGAAAACGGGGCAAAAAGCAAGCGAAGTTAGCGACTCCCTGGCTCAACCAAATCGTTCGGCATAAACGGTTTCCCCCTAAAGGAACCCCCAATTATTCCGCTTGCGATTTGGTGTCCAGCCACCGCACTGCCGCTTCTTTGCCTGCTTTCTTTTTTTCCGTTTTTTCTTTTACAAACTTTTTTTTCATCATTAAAATCAAAGATTATGGAACTCACAGGCAGATTAACAACAGACGCAAAGGTCAGCACCTTAAAAGACGAAAGGAAAGTAGTGAACTTTTCCATTGTCATCAATGACCGCTACAAACCAAAGGGTGGCGAAGTAAAGGAAATCACAACCTTTATCAACTGCGCTTATTGGGCGAACGCCGGTATTGCACCCTATTTAACCAAAGGAACATTAGTAGAACTCTATGGACGCATAGGGGTAAATGCATGGACAAACACCGAAGGGGAGCCAAAAGCAGCCCTCAATTTTCATGTAGGCAACATCAAGTTGCATGGCGGCAGAAAAACGAATGAGCAGGCAACCCAAAATACCGCAGCAGACGGGCCGGCAGAAGCCGCAGCGGATTACCTCCCATTTTAAAACAACAATTTTTCAATTCAAAAAAGACGAGCTATGGCACACAATCTGAATTTTAACGAACAGACAGGACAATACAGTTTCTTTTCCGTGAAGGAAAAAGCATGGCACGGGTTGGGCCAAATTGTAAAGGACTACCCCACCAGCGCAGAAGCATTGAAGTTTGCCGGGTTGGATTATGAAGTAACCAAAGAGGATATTTATACTACTTCTTATAATTCGGACGGGCAGGCGATGGATTTTAATAAGAGAGTGAAAACCCATTTCGCCACAATGCGCCCGGATACAGGCGATGTATTGGGCATAGTAGGTAAAGATTATGAGATTGTACAGAACAGAGACGCTTTCAGTTTCTTTGATGCAATCGTAGGAGGCGACGGCATCCAATATGAAACCGCCGGTGCATTGGGCAAGGGCGAACGCATTTTTATTACCGCCAAATTACCGGGTTATATTAAAGTGGGTAGCGATGATTTAATTGAAAAATATCTTTTTCTCACCACTTCCCACGACGGCTTTGGAAGTATAACCGCAGCATTTACCCCTACGCGCATTGTGTGTAACAACACCCTCAACGTGGCTTTGCGCAATTGCAGCAACCGCATTAAAATCCGCCATACTGCAGGGGCTAAGGAAAGATTGGAAACCGCCCACAAAATTATGGGGATATCTAGTAAACTTACTGAACAGATGGAGCAGATTTTTAACCAGTGGTCAAAGGTACGGGTAACCGATCCGGACCTAAAAAAGCTGATTCAACTGGCGATGGTACCCAACCGGGAAGTATTGCACGATATTCAAGACGGCAAGGACAATGAGCTTTCCACCTGTTTTAAGAATATTTGCGACAATGCTTTTAACTATGCTCAGTCTGCACCTTCCCAACAACTGGCGACCACCAGAGGCACTTTGTTTGGTGTGTACAACGCGGTAACAGGATATTTTCAAAACGTACGCAGCTATAAAAGCGAGGAAATGAAGCTTAAATCCATTATGGAAGGCAATGCAATGATCAGGAATCAAAAAGCATTTGAGCTGTGCACAGACTTCATGCGCAGTGAACTGGTGGGTATTTATCAATAACTCAAAACCGGGGGCGCAGCCGGGAAAAGCTGCGCCATTTTTTTTATGGAAACAATGAATGGCCATATTACAGTCAATCCCCTTGCCATTGCAACTTGGCGTAGACTTAAAATTAAATATCCCCATGCTTTGGTATGGGTTAAGGTAAAGGAGCATTATCATACATTTTCCAGAGATGCCATAGCGGTACACAGCATTGGTAAAGTCGAAATATACCCATGTTTTCAGGAGCACTGGCATTGCGCCATTACTTATGAGCGTATTGAAGCTGTTATGAAAAAAATGATAAGGGCAGGTTTTCAGGTAGCCTTGTGCGATGCACTGAAATAATACAGGTTTATATGGAATGGAAAGACTATTTATATGGTTACGATGATGGATACAACCATGGCAGATCCGGCGAAGCAAACAGCGGGTGTAACCTGCTGTTTGCTTTAAGCTGGTTGGTTATTACTTTATCAATCTTTTTGATTAAGCTACTTTACCTGTTGATTAAAGGCGTAATAAAATTATTCATCTATTTGTTGATAGGATGCTTTAAGATAACATGGAGGCGCTAAAAACGAGGCAAGCTTTGGGCTTGCCTCGTTTTGAATATTTGTAGAAATAGTTGTTTCAGGGCAAACGTTGCAATAGGAGGGGAGTAAAAATCAAAAAATAATTTAAAAACGCAACCATTAATTCTCTGCACAAAGGTATCCTTTGGGCTGCTGAAGCGTGGAAAAAGACTTCGGCATAAACACGGGTTCCTCACCCACAAATCCATTCTTTTATTCCGATTCCTTTTTCACTGAATTGCCCAAAGGATAGGAAGGTTTCATAATTAATTTTTTATCATTAAAATTTTGGGTTATGGAATCAAGATTAAGCCTTCAGGAACTGAACAACGTAGCAGAAGTTGAAATCGTTTACCGCAGAAAACCAAACTGCAAGCCGGCTGAAAGACCGGTGATACGCACCTCATATGATTCGTATGCGGTATTTATGCATTACTGGAACCTGGATACCATTGAACTGATTGAAGAATTTAAAGTGATTTACCTTAACCGGCGCAATAGTGTCCTTCAACTGCTTGAACTATCTAAGGGAGGCATTACCGGAACGGTGGCAGACCCCCGCTTAATTTTGGCAGGTGCACTGCGGATAGGTGCCTGCGCCGTCGTTTTAGCGCATAATCATCCATCCGGAATAGTAAAACCTTCAATAGCAGATGAAACATTGACCCAAAAAATAAAAGCCGCTGCATCATATCATGATATCATAGTTGCCGATCACCTGATTATAAGCCCGGATAGTTATTTTTCTTTTGGTGACCAGGGGCTGCTCTAAGCCCTTTTTTTATGCTTGCTGAACAGATTAAGAAGGACAAAGTCCTTTTTAAAACTTCATAGTGATTTTAATTTTTCGTTCATTTCCGAGAGTCCGGCTTTGGCAAGTAATTCTGCAGTGAGTGTTGAAATCACCTGTGTGCTTTCCTGGGTGATGGCATCTAAAATACCAATAGATTTATCTGAGCTGTTGTTACCGTTTAATCCCCTTTCAATTATTTTACTCAGCAGTAACAAATCCTTTCGGGCAATAGTAATGTTGAGTTTGACATTTTCATTCATACCTGGAATGCTCAGTACGGTCTCGTAAATTCTGGCTACATCTGATTTTGCTAACATAAAAAATAATTAATGGTTCACAGATCTTGTACACGGCACAAAAATATTTCAGTCTGCTCAACTGATCCCCTTCAGAATTTGATAGGGATGTTATTTACCCAGCGGTTCGTTTTAATTTCACATCGTTACTGAATGGTGTGATTTGAAAATAGTATGTGATGGAAAACAGTAAGGCTAAATTTACGTGTGAGGAGGCAAGAGAAATTGACCTGGTGGATTATCTCAGCTCAATGGGACACCTGCCTGTAAAAATCAAAGGAAACGACTATTGGTATCTTTCTCCTTTAAGGCCAGAAAAAACAGCATCCTTTAAAGTAAACCGTTACATTAATCGGTGGTACGACCACGGGACGGCCAAAGGCGGTAATCTCATTGACTTTGCCGTTACATATCATAACTGCACGATCAAAGATTTAATGGAGTCGCTGCAGGGGAATTTTTCTTTTCACAAGCCCGTTTTTCTTTTCCAACCAAAGGGTAAACTGCAAAATGATGGTATCGAAATTTTAGGGGATTATGTCCCTGGTTCCTGGCAGCTTGTAAACTATCTCAAAGAACGTCATATTTCTTGTAGCGTTGCGCAACAATATTGCCGGGAGGTTCAGTACAGAATTGCCGGTAGAACATACTATGCCATCGGGTTTAAAAATGATGGTGCGGGCTACGAACTTCGTAGTGCAAATTTCAAAGGAAGCAGTTCTCCAAAAGGAATTACCAGCATTCAAATGGGTGGGACGGAAGTGGCTGTTTTTGAAGGCTTTTTTGATTTTCTTTCCTGGTTGGTTGTGTTCGACTATACTTCGCAAAAACCGATGAATTTCTGCGTGCTTAATTCCCTTTCTTTCTTCCAGAATGCCAGGCGCTTTTTAGAACAACACGAGGCTATTCATCTCTACCTGGATAATGACCCGGCAGGACAAAATTGCAGGCATGAGGCTTTGAAAATAAGTGCTCAATATGTGGATGAAAGCAATCTCTATAAAGGCTATAAAGATCTTAATGAATGGCATGTTAATATGGGAAAAGCCATAAACAATGAGAAAGATTTCCCTGAAGTTTTAAGTGCAGTCTAAATCCGTCTTAAAGCATCAGGCGATAATGAATCGGTTCGAACAATAATTAATCAATGGAAAGTTTTTTAAATCACAGAAAATGTGAGGCGGCTTTAGGGTGCCTGTTCCCGCACCCGGCAAGATGTACGTTTGTATCACAAACGGGAAGTTTCATCCCCTTTGCTCCGGAGTCGCGGGGATAATTGCAGCAAATGCTTTTTTTGAGTAGATAAATTGAAGCAGTGATGAGTGAACAAAAACACAATAGGGATAAATGGTTGCACATACGGTTAACGCAACTTGAATTTAAGAAAATCCACAAGGGATTTTCCAATTCCACGAAGAGAAAAATAAGTGAATATGTCCGGGCAATTCTGTTGGAAAAACCCATCACTGTCTATACCCGCAATCAATCATTTGATGACTTTGTGGCAGAACTGATCTTGTTAAGAAGAGAACTCAATGCTATCGGCAACAATTTCAATCAATCGGTCAAAAAATTAAATGCGATGGACGATACAGCAGAGATAAAAATATGGGCTCTGCTGAATGAAAAAAGCAAGCCCGTGCTTTTTAAAAAAATAGATGAAATCAATGAAAAACTCGCGCAAATCTCAGAGAAATGGTTGCAAGAATAAATACAGGTAAAAGTATTTCTAAAGCACTTAATTATAACGAGAAAAAAGTGCAGCAGGGAAAAGCAGAATTGCTTTGCGCATCCGGATTTTTGAAGGAGGTCGGCAGGCTCACCTTTTATGAAAAGATCGGGCTATTTAAAAAGTATCAATCACTAAATGCCAGGGTTGACACCAATACCTTTCACGCCTCGTTAAATTTCGATCCTTCTGAGAAACTGACCAATGAAAAGTTGGTAAGAATTGCAGGGGCTTATATGGATAAAATTGGATTTGGGCAGCAGCCTTATTTGGTATACTGCCATTACGATAGCGCCCATCCCCATCTCCATATTGTGAGTACCAATATTCAAAGAGAAGGAAGCCGGATATCAATGCACAACCTGGGGCGTAACCAGTCAGAAAAAGCCCGGAAAGAAATTGAACTGCAATTTGGACTGGTGAGGGCAGATGGCAAGAGAGCAGTGGAATCGCTTATGCTGATGCCGGTTAATGCACAACAAGTAAGTTACGGAAAATCGGAAACCAAAAGAGCGATTTCAATTGTATTGGCTGCGGTAATCCACCAGTATAAATTTGCCTCACTGCCCGAATTAAATGCTGTTCTTAATCTCTATAATGTATCCGCAGAAAGGGGAAGTGAAGGTTCGTCAATGTACAGGCATAAAGGGCTTCATTACCGCGTGTTGGATGAATCTGGTAAAAAGGTTGGCACACCGGTTAAAGCCAGTGCTTTTTATATAAAACCTACACTGACCAACCTTGAAAAAAAGTTTTCGGAAAATGAAACACTTCATATCCCATATAAAAAGGGATTGCAAACCACTATTGGTTGGATATTGAATAAGCAACCTGCCAGCCTTGAAGAATTTATACAAGCACTCCAAAAAGAGCGCATTAGCACTGTAGTTCGCAAAGGAAAAGAAGGGACAATTTATGGAATTACTTATGTAGATCACAAAACCAAATGTGTATTTAATGGAAGTGACCTGGGTAAATCCTACAGCACAAAAGCGGTACTGGAAAACTGCAGGCAGGAGCTTCTTTTAAAAGATGGGGAAGAAATTAAACAGCAGTCAGCCCAGGCACAAAATCAACGTGGGGAAGCCAAAGTTTCGGAAGCGGATCCAATCCAAGTCAATCAGCACACAAAACAACAACAGTTGGGTTTGCCTGAGCATGCCATTGCCCCTCCAGTTGGCGGAGACTATCTGCCCCATCAACTCAAAAAGAAAAGAAAGAAAAAAAGAAAACGACTTTCTTTTTAGTTAAAAGCAAAATACTATGCAAACAGGAGAGAATGAACAAGGGTTACGCAAAATCCTGGATATGACAAGGCTGATCAGTATGGTCGTAATGGGCTTACACTTCTATTATTATTGTTACCAGGCATTTGAAGTTTGGGGATTAAGGGCAGAACTAACTGACAAGCTGCTGGAAAACATTAAACGCACCGGACTCTTCGCTGATTTTCACCGCTCCAAATGGATTGCCCTGGGCTTTCTGTGTATTTCGTTGATAGGTGCCAGGGGGAAAAAAGATGAGCAACTACATTACCGCACGGCTTTTGGTTATATCTCTACAGGGCTCACAATTTATTTTGGAAGCTGTCTTTCACTTTTATTGGCATTGGATACTGAAAGCATTGCCGTGATTTACATCGGGCTGAGCTGCCTGGGATTTATTTTAGTGCTCACTGGTGGAACACTGCTTTCCCGTGTGATTCAATTGAAGCTCGATAACACTGATATTTTCAATAAGGAAAATGAAACCTTTCCACAAGAAGAACGGCTTTTGAAGAATGAATATTCCATTAACCTTCCCGCAAAATATAACCTGAAGGGAAAGGTCCGCCTGAGTTGGATCAATATCATCAATCCTTTTCGTGGTCTACTGGTATGTGGATCTCCAGGTTCAGGTAAAAGCTATTTTGTTATCCGGCATCTGATCACCCAACACCTGGCAAAAGGGTTTTCAATGTTCGTTTATGATTTTAAGTTCGATGATCTCTCGGTGATTGCCTATAATCATTACCTGAAGAACAAACATTTGTATCCGGTAGCGCCTGAATTTTTTGTCATCAATTTTGATGATCTCTCCCAAAGTCACCGTTGTAATCCACTGGACAACGAAAATATGCTGGACATCACAGACGCAGCGGAATCTGCCCGTACTATTCTTATGGGATTGAATCGCGAATGGATCAAGCGTCAGGGTGATTTCTTTGTGGAATCGCCTATCAATTTTTTAACAGCTATTATATGGTACTTGCGAAAATACCAGGACGGAGAGTTCTGCACCTTGCCCCATGTGATTGAACTCATGCAGGTGGAATACGACAAATTGTTTTCGATCCTGCGTACAGAAAAAGAAATTGAAGTACTGATCAACCCTTTTGTAAATGCTTACCTGCATGATGTAATGGAACAATTGGAAGGGCAAATTGCTTCGGCTAAAGTGGCGATGGCAAGGCTGTCTTCCCCGCAACTCTATTATGTGCTTTCGGGAAATGATTTTAGCCTGGACATCAATGATCCAAAAGCACCCAAAATCCTCTGTGTGGGAAACAATCCACAAAAGATACAGATTTACGGAGCGGTATTATCGCTATATGTCAACCGGTTGATAAAGCTGGTAAATAAAAAGGGGAAGCTGAAAAGTAGCCTCGTGTTTGATGAGTTCCCAACAATCTACCTGAACAATATAGATAGCTTGATAGCTACTGCCAGGGGAAACAAGGTAGCGACTTGTTTGGGTGTGCAGGATTTTAGCCAGTTAAAAAAGGATTATGGAAAAGACATGGCAGACGTAATTATGAATATCGCTGGGAGTATCATTTCCGGGCAGGTAGCGGGTGAAACTGCCAAGCAACTCTCTGAAAGATTTGGAAAGATTATGCAGGACAGGTCCAGTGTTTCAACTAACCGCACGGATACTTCAATCAGCAGGTCAAAGCAGTTGGAGAGTGCCATACCGCCATCTAAAATAACTGCCTTAAGTTCTGGGGAATTTGTAGGAATGGTGGCCGATGATCCTGATTGCAAAATTGAACTGAAGACTTTTCATGCAGAGTTGCAAAATAGTCATACTGCACTAAAAACAGAACAAAATGATTATAAAGCATTACCTGTTGTCAGGCAAATTGAATATAGTATGATCCAGCTAAATTACCTGCAGATTAAGCAGGATGTCGAGGATATGGTGAGTGCAGAAATAGGAAGGATGATGGGTGACCCCGAGTTGTCAGGTTTTATAATTAACAAGAAATAACAATTGCTAAACTACCCATAAATTGTAATAGCCACTATTTGATCTGACAGTGAAGGATTGTTAGTTTTATAGGATCAGGATATATTTAGGGTGCGGATGTTACCTGTCCTATCAACTTCTGCTTTGCTAAGATAATGGATTATTTAAACGTAATCCATTGCAGCTTTTCCAAAGCAATATCTTCGGCCGTGCGTTCTTTCCTGATTATAATATCTCATCCATTCGTCCAGGTAATGCTGGAGTTCTTTCAGGTTTGAGTAGAGCTTTTTTCTACAAGCCACAACATAAAATTCCGCCTGCATAATTCGGTGTAAGCGCTTGCATATACCATTGTTTTATGAGTGGCGACCTGAGTTTTACTATGGTCTATACCTTCAATTTCAATGTACAGTTCATACTCATGAAGTTCTTGTCTCTTCCGATATCCCATGTTCCTTGTCCATCATTCATTTTCTTTTGCTTAATTAATAACCCGGATTGCATGAAATGGCTATAGATTTAATATAGTGGATTCTCGTTCGATTATTTTTCCCAAAAGATTCACAATCATTGGGATGTGATTATTATTTTTTTACGTCTTATTGCCAATTCAATACTGATACTCTCCATTTCTTCAAAAGGCTGAATATATGTACTGAAACACAGTGTATAAAATTACCTGCATTTTGGAACAATAAAAGACTTGAAAGAGGTTTAATGTATGGATTTCGTCAGGCTTTTTAATAATAGTATATTCGATTAGGATACAAAACGCTGAAAGAAAGTAGTGGAAATCTTTTAAAAAATATCAACATTGAACTGGCGCACCGTGAAATTATTCCTGGTAAAGCAAAAGAAATTAACCTTGATCTTCATTGGATAGATGTTGTATATGGATGTTACAAACCAATTCCTGATGGTAGATGGTGTAAAGGCGCTTGCACCATTGCAGCGTGATAGACTTAGCTTGCTGGATATACGCAGATACAACCGGACTTAAGATATTTGAAAATAGTGGACACCTATTTTGTCCATTAATCTTGACAAAGGCAGTCGCTCTTTGCGATTATTGATAAAGGGTGGCATTGCTAAAATTTGCGGAGTTGAAACATATGAATTTACATTTACATTATTATTAAACACAGAATCATGATTCCAAAAATAAAATGGCTGTTACTGATTTTATGTTTCGCGTTCTTTCAAACGGCGAACAGCCAAACTAAAGATGCGGCATATATGGAAAAGCATCGTCCGCAAATCCATTTCTCTCCCAAAAAGGGATGGATGAATGATCCCAATGGAATGGTTTTTTTCAACGATAAATATCATTTGTTCTATCAGTACAATCCTGATAGTACTGTATGGGGACCTATGCACTGGGGACATGCCGTAAGTACTGATCTCGTACATTGGGAAGAATTAACTATCGCGTTATACCCGGATGCTTTGGGAACTATCTTTTCAGGGAGTGCAGTTATTGACAAAAACAATACTGCAGGTTTTGGCGCTAACACGATGGTGGCTATTTATACCAGCCACAGTCACGCCATGGAAAAAGATGGTTTTGAAAAAGTGGAAACGCAAAGTATTGCCTATAGCTTAGATGAAGGAATAACATGGATAAAATACAAAGGCAATCCCGTGCTACCTAATTCCGGTATACGCGACTTCCGTGATCCTAAAGTTTCCTGGTATGAACCTACTAAAAAATGGATTATGGCCCTGGCTACAATGGATCATATCACCTTTTACTCTTCTCCCGATTTAAAAAACTGGACAGAAGAAAGCAAGTTTGGTAAAAATATTGGTGCGCATGGCGGCGTATGGGAATGCCCGGATATATTTCCTTTACAACACGAAGGAAAACAGGTTTGGGTATTAATGGTAAACATCAATCCCGGAGGCCCCAACGGAGGATCAGCAACACAATATTTTACCGGCGGTTTTGACGGGCATACGTTTACGCCCGATGATACCGAAATAAAATGGATAGATTACGGCCCGGATGATTACGCAGGTATTACCTGGTCTAATACGGGCAACAGAAAGGTATTTATCGGGTGGATGAGCAACTGGGCATACGCTAATATTGTTCCTACCGTTAACTGGAGGAGTGCAAATACTGTAGTAAGAGAACTGGCAATAGAAAAAGCAGGTGATAAATATTTGGTTAGCTCTGCCCCGATAAAAGAAATAGATGTGCTGAAAGCAACATCGTATGATGCCAAAAATGTAAAAGCAAAAAATATAAACATTACCACCAAAACAGGCAAATTGAACGGACCCGCGATATTGAAACTTACGGCTGATGAATTGAAAGAATTCAATATTACGATATCAAATAATACCGGTGAAAAAGTAGCATTTGGTTACGACAAAACAGCCAATCAATATTTTATTGACAGAAGCCAATCAGGCAATGTTAATTTTGTAAAAGATTTCGGGAATAAAATCGTCGCGCCACGGTTCTCCGCAAATAAAAACACAGACATTACCTTAGTTATTGATGTTGCTTCTGTAGAAGTGTTTGCTGACAAAGGTTTGTCCGTACTCACCGCCATTTTCTTTCCAACGTCTGATTATACAGATATCACCATCAGTTCCAAAGATGGATTTGTAATAAAAACATTAAATCTTAGTCATCTTACCAGCGCGTGGAAATAAATATTAACCCACTCTAAAATAAGTATTGTATGAACTCGGCGAAAGCTATTTTTTCATATTATAACTGAGTGTTATAGCACCAGGGCTATCGCAGCAATCTATGAAGTACCGAGTACCTGTTAGCTTTGCTCATACCAGATTTAATCCATAAGCTACTTTACCCTAACCAAACTTTCCTTCAATAGGATTAGCCTCACCAAGGCTTATGTTATTATTCACTGCCTGCGCCGATGGTCGCCCAAGGCCTTAGTAATAATAGTTGTTCTGTAACTTAGCCCCGTATATAAAGCAATATTTTTAATTACATTACGCCTGCTGGTAACAATTTTCTTTATTGATATATCGTCTGCCATCAGAAAATTTATTGATTACTATTTATTAATTATAGAATTCCATAAATTCTATTTGTTCAATTTAATAGGCATTTGTTTCAGACATCTGCCAAAGCTCTGCACTATTTACAGTAACTGCATCTTTGGTAGCAAACAGTTTAACCTGAGAACTGGAGGGCAATGTTGGATAAACCACTTGTGTTACGCATTGTCTGCCGTTGGCAAATACTTCAATGATGGACCGATCAATAAAAATATTCAGCTTTAGGCTTTCTCCTTTTTTTAATTCAAAAGGAGCTCTTTGCTGTGAAGTGGTTTTACCATAGCCTTCAATTTGCTTAGGTTCAAATATGCAATGAGTTACCATTTCCACCGGTCCCTGAACTGAAGATTTTACAAAGTCTATGATGATTTCCTTAGATACAGGGTCGTATTTAATAACTGTTTCTTCTTTTCCATCCAGTGAAGTGAATACCTTAATACCGTAGGGAGATTTATCAGAGCCTTTTAAATCTACTTTTATTTCCATAGAAGTGCCTTGTATGGAAAGAGCTTTCTCCGTATTCGCGGGTATGGTGTTAATTTTCTCTTTTACGCCTCCATCCAATCTAATGTTTTTTACCTCTTCAGGTGGATTAATCTCCAACGACCCATCTGCTGCTAGCGATAATACCCTGGGCATACTCATAATGCCTGACCATTGATAGTTGGGCAGGTATGCTGCTTTTCTTTCCATAACCCAACCCCATATAATATTTCTTCCTTTATCATCTACCAGTTGCTCAGGGGCAAAAAAAGTACCGCCAGGCCAGTTCATTCTACCATGTTGTTCTATGGTATATTTATCATTGTCAAACTTGCCGATATAATATTGCGCTCCAAGGTGGTGGCTAATAAATACCAACATATCCTTGTCTCCTATTTTAAAAAAGTCTGGGCAAGATATATCTTCATACTCATACAATTTGTTGTTTTTCTTGTCTACAAAATCCCCAATATAATCCCATTTATACATGTCTTTAGATTTAAAAAGCCCTGCCACATCTCCTCCAGATATCTGGTAGTAATGATCAGACTTTTTATCGTACCAACATTCAGGGTCCCAGGCTCTGTATTTACCTTCCATGGCACTACCTTTAGCCGGTGTAATCACTACCGGATTGCCTTCAAACTTGGTCCATTTTCTCAAGTCATTGTCTTTTGAATAGGCAATAAGATTGGTATTGGAACCTTCACCGTGATAAACAATATGCGGCACTCCCTCTCTTGACATAAATGTACCGCCACTGAAAATACCACGTTCAATGTCTCCCGGTTTTACATCTAGCATATCAGGGTACAGTGTCCAATGAAAAAGATCTTTAGTAACCGCATGTCCCCAAAAATGCTCCCGCTTGCCATTTTCAAGCGATTGGTAAATGAATCCTAAATGATATTTTCCTTTCCAGTAAATACCTCCATTGGGATCAAATGGCATAGCAATACCTTCTGGCGATGCAAAATGATAAATCGGCCTGTGCGGATCGCTGCTAATAAGTTGTCTTAGTTTTCTGGTTTTATTTATCAAGTCGGCGTTATCCTGCTTGTCGTATTGGGCATAGCAAACACTGCTGCCAAGCAAACAAATACATAGTATTGTATTTTTAATCATATTATTTTTTTATCCGGTAAATATTTTCATTTTTCTTAGTATGGGTTTGAAGGAACAATATCCCATGTTTTGGCAGCTATTACTTTGGCAGCCCCTCCGTTTGAAAACAGTTTTATACCTGTCCCGCCCAAGGTCGGATATACTGTTCTGGCTATCGCTTGCCGGTCATTTACGAAAACCTCAATAATACCTCTGTCTATAAAAATGTTTAGCGTAAGGTTCTCTCCTTTTTTCAACTCAAAAGGAGCACTCTCAATATTTCTTCTCCCGTAAAGCACGCTGGATTTTGTAGCGTCCAGTTTTAATTTTTTTTCAGCAGCGTCATAATAAATAACGGTTTCTTCTTTGCCATCTGCAGAACGACCTACTACTACTCCTGCTTGCTTTGCAGTACCCGCTTGAAATGTTACTTCCATTTCCAACAAATCATTATTTTGTTCGTACAATGTTGTTTCGGTATTGGCAGCTAGTGTAATGTTCCTTCTCTCTTTTGCATTTATTCTTAAGCTCTTTAATTCCTCCACAGGTTTCATGCCTAAGCCTCCGTCTTTATTTACCCAAAGGGACCTTGGCAATCCATAAATCCCATTCCATCCATGGTAGTTTTTTAAACTGTCGGGCCTGTCATCAAAAATCCATGCCCACATAATTTGCCTTCCTTTATTATCCACTAAAGCTTCTGGTGCAAAGTAGGCATTATCAGTCCAGGTCATTCTGCCATGTGTATCGGGCAGGAATCTATCATTTATATAACTGCCTATATAATATTGGCATCCCAGATTATGGCTTATGAATAACATCAGATGTTTATCGCTTTTGCCACCATCTGGTGAAGAAGGTAATGGCAAAAAGCTTGGGCACATATTGTCTTCGGTTTTTTCTGTCCATTTTCGGTCGGCTTTGTAAAACTCATGTTTATAGGTCCAGTCATTCAAATTATCCGACTCAAATAAATACAACCTGTCACCCTGGTAATTAAGAGAATCCAAAGGCAAGGTTCCCTCCTCCATATTAGCTGGCAGTCCCGCACCGCGTGACCCAAATTTACGGAGCACCAAAAGGTTACCGGTCAGCATATAGTATTTACCGTCTTTTTTCCAGATGTTGGAAGGATCTGCAGAACCTACATAATACGGTTTACCGGAAGCATCTTTCATTTCTGTAATGCCCCACTCAGTAGATTTAATTACAGGATTCGCTTTGAACTTTTCCCAATTAGAAAAAGTGGCGTCATTGCTTTTAGCAAGACCAATACCTTTTGCTCCCCATAACATCCAATAGGAAAGAATAGCTGAACCATCATCATCTACAAAAGCTCCACCACTGAAACATCCTTCATCTCCATCACCTGGCACTAATGCATCCCGATGGTAGCGCCAATGCAGCATGTCTTTACTTGAAGCATGCCCCCAGGCAAATTTCCCATCGGTCCTTTTGTATAGAAACATCAGGTGGTACAACCCATTATGATAGAACGCACCGTTAGGATCGCCAGGGCGCCCATCTCCTTCAGGGAAACTAAAATGATAGGCGGGACGATAAGGATCGGTTAACAATCTTTCTCTAAACTCCCTGGTAGACCTGATTACTGCAGCCGGAATGTCTTTTCCTTCTTCAATTAAAGGCTTTTCTTCCTTTTGTTGTGCCAAACAACAGGCGCTCATAAAGCAGGCCAATACAAGGAAAAAGCTTTTAAATCTATTCATAAAAAATATTATTTTTTGTTCTATAATTAATGTACAGAAGCAATTAATAATTTATTCGAATCAAATATCCTAACAAATTATTAATTGCCAATCACGGGTATGGATTAATAACCGTGATTCTGCCTGTAAAGATTTTGACTTAAATCAATTTGCCCTTTAGGTATCGGAAGATATTCATCTCTTTCCTTTGTAAATTTTGCATTAGCCAAATGCGGTCTTCTGGTTTTTTCTACTTCAAAATAATTATTCATTTCTTCTGCAAAAACGCCCCACCTTAAAAGATCATAAGCTCTAAACCCTTCGCATGCCATCTCCAACCTTCGTTCCCATTGTAGCGCTTTAAAAGCGAAATCTTTATTCCAAACACAGTTCACTCCGTCAACATAATCTTTTATATCAAAATTACCGGTTGGTTGTCCGTTAATATCTACCAGCCTGGCAGTACTTTGTGCAGCACGGCTTCTTATTTGATTGATAAGGGGCAAAGCTTCTGCATGTCTATTTAACTGTATAAGCGCTTCCGCTTTCCAGAGTATGACGTCATCCAATCTGATAACATCCCTGTTTTTGGAATCACTTTTCCATGGGTTAACCGGTTGATAACAGGGGGAATCATAAGGAACTGTTTCTTTCATTGACATAAAGCTTCCATATGTTTCAGGTTGCCTGGGCCATGTTTCTCCATTAAATATAAAATCTGTTTTATACTTGTAAGGTAGCCCATCTATTGCAACGGTATGCAATAACCGCGGATCAATAGTATGTGTTTTTAGACTTGCAGCATTTACAATGTTTATCGTATTATAATTGTCAAAATCCGGCAGCCCATTCACAGTTCTGAAAGCATTTACTACATTTTGAGAGGGACTATGATATCCGCAACATCCATACTCTTGCACCATTGGGTACACCACTTCATTCGTTCCGTTGATACGACCAGTAGGTGTACCGTCATTACGGGAAAATTGAATTGCCCATATTGATTCCATACCATTTTGCGTTTCACATGAAAAATTATCTGCAAAGTCTGCAAACAGTTGCTTGCCTGAGTTTTGAATAACTTCCGTAGTAAGGTCAAGTACCTTTTGTAATTTATCTACATTAATATTGGTTACCTGGTTTTTCTCATTCTGCTCATAAGCGGCATACAATAATACTTTAGCCATGTAAGCCTTTGCAGCGTGTTTTGTTGGACGCCCTACTGCAGCATCACTGTGTGCTTCAGGTAAATGGTCAATAGCAAATTGCATATCTTCTATTATCTTACCCCACAATTGCTCATCTGTCATATCATTTCCAATATTTTTATAGTCGCCTACATCCATGGCTTCATCAATGAAAGGTATATAACGGAAATTCAATTTCAACCAGAAATAATTATTGGCCCGTAGAAATCTCATTTCTGCTACGCGTATATCTTTTAGTTGAAATTCTACCTGATTCAAAATTCTCAATGCCTGGTTGGTTCTGGAAATGCACTGGTACTCAATCTCCCATTTGCCGGCAACGCCACCTTCATCTGTTGTCATGTTTACAAAAGTTTCTGACACATTCCATTCCGGCAGGTCACCAATACCGGCACCCCCTTTATACGCATCTCCCCCCCTTAAATCGCCATATGGCCAAGGCGTAAGCGGGCGTAAATAATAGCGTTCATTTCCCTGTGCGGCATATGCGGCTATAACCATTTTTTCTGCATTAGCCGGTGTAGCCAATAAGGCCTCTGTTATTATTCCTTTAGGTGCATCCTCCAGGAATTTATTACTACATGCGCTTTGCAGTAATATCATGCTTAACATCGCTAATTTTATTATACTTTTCATATCTCAGGTTATTTAATTAGATTATAAGTTTATATTAACCCCTATTGTTACAGAAGTTGGCAGCGGAAAGTTTACATCCCAGCTTTTGGGATCAAATCCGGTGAATGTATTTCCTTTCAATTTGAATACGTATAAGTTTTCTCCCTGCAAAAAGAATCTTCCACCTTTTATAAACGTTCGTGAAGAACCTGGCTTTAAACTATATCCCACACTTACAGACTGCAACTTCATATACGAAGTGTTTTCCACGAAATAAGTAGAGAAACGATTTTCTGAATTGAGGTCTGCTTTGGTAATGGCAGGTATAGTAGAGGATGTATTGTCAGGAGACCAGCTATCCAGTACTCGTGTACCATAATTTTGTCCACCAAAAAAACCGAAAAAATCTGTATATCCTTTTGTTGGGCTTGGAATTCTTCTTCCAATTTCTGAATTAAAAAACACAGATGCATCAAAGTTGTTCCACCTTGCCTGAAGGTTCAATCCCCATGCTAATTTTGGCTCATTCACACCAATCCATGTTCTGTCGTCTGCATCAATTTTTCCATCGGGTTTCCCATCAGGTCCACTTACATCTCTGTATTGTAAGCGACCCACGCCTTTTCCTGGCTGGGTAGCAGCTCCATCCACCTGCGCTTGATTTTGAAAAATGCCTTCTATAATATACCCATAGAGAGAATTCAACGGGCGTCCTAAAATAACTTGATCTCGTCCATTACCAGGATAAGCACCCACAGCTTCCGGAACGATGTAAACAAACTTGTTGGTATTTCTAAATAAGTTTCCTGTTACGCTAAAGTTTACATTACCTACCTGATCATTATAAGATAAGATGGCTTCCCAGCCCCAGTTTTTCATCGTAGCCCCATTAATCCACCTGCCAGCACCATAGCCGGTAACGGTTAATGTTGGTGGTTTCACCAGGATATCAGTGGTATTTTTGATATAATAATCCAAAGACCCAGTTAACTTATTCTGCAATACAGAAAAATCAAGTCCAAAATTATGCTGTTCTGTTGCTTCCCATTTTAAATCCGGGTTACCCAATTGAAGCCTTATATATCCCGAGGCCAGGCTTCCCTGGTCTGCACCATAAATATCATAAGCCGTGCTATTATTAACGGGCCACGCATTATCGCCGTATAAGGCCCGGTATTGAGCATATGACGCATAGTTATCGATTGCCTGGTTCCCTGTTTTACCCCAGCCATACCTGATCTTTACATTCGATATCCAGCTAACATCTTTAAGAAATGATTCTTCGCTCAATACCCATCCCCCCGATAAGGACGGAAAAATTGCATACCTGTTGCTCACACCAAAACGAGACGATCCATCTCTGCGCATTATGGCTGTTAACAAATAACGACTTTTATAATCGTAGTTTAAGCGGCCAAAATAAGAGTTCTGGGCATTACCCCACGCCAGTCCACCATTTCTAACATTACCGTCACCCACATCAAGGTACATGTAATCCACATCTTCACTTGCAAAGCCATCTCTTGCTCCCCACATATTTGCACCTCTGGCTTTTGTAGCCTCTTGCCCAATCATTGCCTGAAAATTGTTATCCTTCAAACTAAAATTGTAATCCAATACATTATTCCAAGTCCAGCTTCCACCATAACTGGTATTGGTCTGTAACCTGCTGATGGTTTCAGACATGAAACCTGCCTGGTATTGCAATACAGACTGATTGTTCCAGTATCCTGCATAATCTAAACCGAAGGTGGATCTGAACCGAAGGTTTTTAATAATTTCAACATCTACATAACCCGAACCCATCAATCTAATATCTGTAGAAAAATTCTGTCGGTTTCTCATGATATCTAAAAGTGGGTTATTCCTGTCACTCATACCCATTACAGGACCACCCCAGCCAATACCATCAACAGTTCTTACCGGTACTATAGATTGTATGTTAACCGTATTGGGTAACCAACTTCCGCCAGTGTATTTCATTTTTGTGACAGAAAAATTTTCGCCTACTTTAACTCTCCCATTAAATAACCTGTAGTTTGAATTTAATCGTACACTCAGTCTCGTCCAATCGTTGTATTTAGTAGTGCCCGCACTTTTTAAATGATCAAATGCCAGCAACGCACCTCCAGTTTCACCAGCGTTTGAAATAGTAACATTATTATTATAGGAAACGGCATTTCGTGAAATTTCTCTTTGCCAATCTGTATTACCGGGTTTCATTGTCTGTGCAGCATCCAGGTATTCCGGTAAAATAATATTGTCTAACACCCAATTACCATTGCCATCCTGATGATCTTCAAAACTGTACACACCATAGTTTGGGTCAACATTATCATTTCTTGCAGCCCTCCATTGTGCCTTGCCATATTGTTCTGTGTTCAATAAGGGTATAGCATTATGGGGAAGAACACCAACCGTTATAGAAGAGTTCACTTCGACTTTTGCACCTTTCTTTGCAGATTTAGTAGTAATAATATAAACACCATTTGCGGCTCTTGATCCATAAATAGTAGCAGCCGAAGCATCTTTTAATACCTGAATAGATTCAATTTCGTTAACGGGTAATTCATTTAATCCTCTATTGGTAGGTACGCCATCAATAATAATTAAGGGAGCAGTGCTGCTGTTTAATGAACCCCTTCCTCTAATTAGCATAGCCGCGCCGCCATTGGGGTTGCCATTAAAAGAAGTTGTGATACCAGGAACCCTATTATCCATAGCTTTCACTACATTACCTGTTGCCAGCGCCTGTTCTTTGATATCCGTCATTTTTACTACAGATACCGCACCTGTTAAGCTTGCTTTCTTCTGAGTGCCATAACCTACTATCACCACCTCTTCAACTGCTGCAAATAACGGTTTTAATTGCACCTGTATGAATGTTTTGTTGCCGATATTTATAACGGAGGTTTCAAATCCTACGAACGTTATCTCTAATATGGCATCGGGGTCCGCTGATATTATAAAGTTTCCTTCTCTATCTGATTTGGTAACAACAGTAGTGCTCGATACGGTTATAGTGGCACCCTCAAGAGGATTACCCTCACTGTCTGTAATTTTTCCGGAAATATTTGCCCAATCAGACAAGGTATAATGTTCTTTTTCGGAGGCAAATGAATGATTTAAAAACACTTTTGTTTCAGGGTTGGCATAAGTTCCAATAGAGAAAAGTATGAGCAATAATATTGTACTATTCAGTAATAACAGCTTTTTGTTATTGCTGAAAAAAAATGGGTAATGAGCAGTTAGGTTCATAAAAAAAGTATTAGGCTTAATAATAGCAATCGTATAGAAAGCTGTTTACAATTTGTCAGGCGTATCGCAAATACCAGTTGTGCTGTTCACACTTATCCATCTCTTATAGATCGGAGCAGCCTTTTTTTTTGTTGCATCATAACTTAATTGTTTTACGTGTTACTATTTTTACGGACAGTTCTTCTCCTAATTGTTCTAAAGTTTTTCCTTTGGTTTCAGGAAAGTACCTCCATACAACTATTGCCTGTATCAGCATGGCAAGAGAAAACAACAGAAAAGCGTACCCTGCTCCGTTTTCACCTCCATCTACCATTATAGGAAAAATAAATGTGATAATGGAAGCAAAAAACCAATGTGTAAAACTGCCGAATGATTGTCCTTGTCCACGTACAGAATTGGGAAACACTTCTGATATAAGCACCCATATAACCGCACCTGTGGAAAAAGCAAAAAACATAATATATCCTACCAGAAAGATTAATAAACTATACCCTTGAAAATTATGATCGTAGAACGCTTTTGCAGTAAGTCCGAGGCAGATGGCCATACCAATGGAGCCAACGATCAACAACTTTTTACGACCTACTTTATCAATAATTATTAATCCCAACATGGTAAATATGCCATTGGTAATACCAATTAAAACAGGCAGCAGCATTGAATCGGCTGAAGAAAGTCCAGATAATTCAAAAATTCGAGGAGCATAATATAGAATAGCGTTGATGCCAGAAAATTGATTAAACATCGCTACTAAGAATGCAATGGTGATAGGTTTAGCATACTTTTTTGAAAATAATCTATCCTTAACATCTGTCATACTCAGGCGTATGTCTCTTAATTCCTTTTCCACATTAAGTGATTGAATTTTTTGAAGCACTTTTGAGGCTTCTTCCATCTTATTCTTCTTTACCAGAAACCTTGGACTTTCCGGCACAATAAATAACAGAAAAAAATAGGCAACTGCTGGTAATCCACCAACACCCAGCATCCACCGCCAGGCATCGCCACCCATATTTCTTAAAGCATAATTAGAGACATAAGCAATCAGGATTCCAAAAATAACATTGAATTGAAACAGCGCTGTCATTCTTCCACGTATAGCTGCCGGGGAAATTTCAGAAATATACATGGGAGCGACCACAGAAGAAGCGCC
This sequence comes from Agriterribacter sp., assembly GCF_035445465.1. Taxonomy (NCBI): domain Bacteria; kingdom Pseudomonadati; phylum Bacteroidota; class Chitinophagia; order Chitinophagales; family Chitinophagaceae; genus Agriterribacter; species Agriterribacter sp. The sequence continues at coordinate 10,294 of NZ_DAOMQT010000012.1, read as the reverse complement.
AACAGCAATACCGCCAAGAAACCTGAATAGTATAAAGGTTACCACATCCTGCGCTAATGCACTCCCTATGGCAGAAATAAAAAACAAAACAGCTATTACAAACAAAACAGGCTTTCTTCCATATATGTCTGTTGGTTTTCCGGCAATTAAAGCGCCGGCTACTGTTCCAATTAAAGCGGATGCAATGGTAAACCCATGCCATACCGGCGACAGATTAAAAAGAGTTTGTATCTTTTTTTCAACTCCCGAAATTACTGCGGTGTCAAATCCGAATAAAAAACCTCCCAATGCCAGTATTATTGACCATTTTAAAACCCTTGCGTGCGTACTATTCATAAAATGTAATTAATAAGTAATGCTATTTTTTGTTATTGGTTTTTATTGTTTCATATATTGCATCCGCATTATATTGTTCAAACACATTCACTGGAAAATTTGTGATCAGTGCATTGGCAAAGTCCAGCACCGCAGGTATACCCCGGTTGGTTATTAATTGAAAAAGGAAACCAGCCAAAAAAGCATCCTGTATATAGCTTTTTCCCGCAGAACCATCCGGTTGCTTAATGGTATAGAGTGAGTCCTTAGCTTTTACTATTACCTCGTTTTCTTTATTATGCACTAACAAATAAGGAATGTAAAACCTATCCTGTAAAACTGAAATCCTGTCTTCGATAGAAGTTGATCGGGAAAACCAGCCTGTTATCCATTCAAGCTCCGGTACAGACAAATGCAAAACATAAGCTCCCTGAAGACATTGCCCAACTATTTGTTGAGTAACGAAAGGCTCAAAATGCTGCAACTGAAAAACTCTTTTGGGGAGTCTGTCAATAACTTTAAATAATGTATCGCGTGATCTTTGATTGCTTGCAGGTAATAAACTATGGATAAAAATGGTGTCATTTGTAATGATGTCGGTAAACCTGTCATCCCACTCAATATTATTCCATGCCTTTAACGACTCGGAGAAACCGTTCCACTTAGCGGTATTATAATCGTAATCTATCTGAAAGTAATCTGTAGCTATTTGCTTTCCTTCAAAATCTCTGATCAATTGTTTTCCGGCGTCATCCAGCCCAACCCTGGTTATTAACAAGGGACTTAAGCCAAGTGCTTTTAAATGATATGTAATACTTAAAGGAAAGCAGGAATCTCTTTCTGAAGCAGTGATCCAATAGCTTTCCCCAAAACAAATAATTTTCTCTTTACTTAGCAGTTCAGTCATGGCAAACAATCTAAATTAGAATCCGAAAGCTAAGTCATGAAACCTGTTAACATTTTTAATATTGATTCAAAGTTTTATAAAGTCATATTTGTTTCTAGATTTTTTACTTTATTATTACTTAACGTATTACGAATATGTATTCATTCGTATTTTTTGAAATCGTATCAGCTATTTTTGTTTTAATACAATATTGAACACCCTGCAGGTCGCTCAAAAACGAAATTGAAAAACAATTGTATAATTCTTTAAAAGAAATACCTAAATTCTACCCATATTGCAGCACAATTATTTGGTAATGCCTATTTGTAAACGATTGCTTTATTATAGTTTTTTTTTATGCGCACTTGTTTTTTTTTCCTGCAGTTCTAAAATAGATACTCCACTAAAAAATTATAAAATTGGTTTTTCGCAATGTACAGGAGATAATAAATGGAGAAACGCGACACTTGATGCGGTGAACAGGGAACTCACTTTTCAGCCGGGCTCAGAACTCTTATACAAAAATGCAGAGGATAACAGTGATTTGCAGATCCAACATATAAGAGAACTGATCAAACAGAATATTGACATACTGCTTGTTTCGCCTAACGAAGCCAAACCGCTTACTCCAATAGTGGAGGAGGTATATAATAAAGGCATCCCTGTGGTAGTTATTGACAGAAGAATACTTTCTGACCGGTACACTGCTTTTGTAGGAGCAGACAACTATGAAATAGGTAAGATGGCGGGGCTTTATATATCTAACCTTGATAAGCCTAGCTCAAACATTATAGAAATAATTGGTTTGAAGGGCTCCACTTCATCTTTAGAAAGAAAAAAGGGATTTGAAGAAGCAATAGCTGGAAGCAAAAATACATCTGTAAAAATGCAGATATATGGTAACTGGCTCAAAGAAAAGACCCTGGAAGAACTATGGGATGTACAAGACAAACTTTCTGCCACCGACATTGTATTCGCACAAAATGATCCGATGGCTTTAGGAGCTTATGAAGTATATAAAAAACTGGGGCTGGAAAAAAATGCCACTTTTATTGGAGTAGATGCACTTTCGGGAACAGGTGGAGGCATTGACCTTGTGGCAGAAAAAAAACTGAAAGCTACTTTACTGAACCCTACGGGCGGAGAAGAAGCCGTCCAAATTGCATTTAAAATTTTAAATAAAGAAACGTACAGTAAAGAGAACACATTATCTACTGTTGTGATAGATTCTACCAATGTACGGATTATGCAGTTGCAAACAGACAAAATAAATGCACAGCAGAGAGATATAGGCAACCAAAAAAATGTATTATTAAAACAGCAAAAAATACAGGAAAACCAAAATATAATCATTAATGTTTTCATTGCTGCCTTAATTCTTGTATTTGCGCTGGGTTGCATTGCCGTATTAGCGCTGGTGAACAACAGAAAAATAAATAAACAGCTATCCTTTCAAAACCGTGAAATATCAGATCAGCGTAACCGGCTGATAGAAATGACGAAAAAGGCCGAAGAAGCCACTAATGCAAAGTTTAATTTCTTCACTAATATTTCTCATGAGTTTCGCACACCCCTTACACTGATATTAGGTCCTCTCGAAGATTCATTAAAAAACATTAAGCTTCCCGTTGCAGTAAGGAATAATCTACAGTTGGTGCATAAAAATACCATGCGCTTGCTACGGTTGATTAACCAACTCATGGATTACAGAAAAATAGAAGATCAGAAAATGAGACTGCGCGTAACCGAAAACGACCTTGTGGCATTTGTGTCAGAAATTGCTGCTGCATTTAATGTAATTGCCAAAAACAAATCCATTTCATTTATTGTGCGCAACCAACAGCCAAAACTGCCTATTTGGTATGATGCAAATATGCTTGATAAGGTATTGTTCAACCTGTTGTCCAACGCTTTTAAGTTTACCCCTGATAATGGAATAATATATGTTACGGTAGCTAAAACGCCGGACGATAAAATGGCTGTAATTAAAGTAGAAGACTCCGGAGTAGGCATGAATGAGGAAGATTTAAGCCAGGCATTTGATTTGTTTTATCAGGGAAATGTGTCAGGACAGAAAGGAAGCGGGTTAGGTCTTTCCCTATCAAAAGAGTTAGTAACATTACACCACGGAGAAATTGTAGTAAAAAGTGAAAAATGGAAAGGTGCCACTTTTGAGGTGTTGATTCCAACGGGTAAAGAACATTTTAGGGATTCTGATTTTGAGACATCCGGTGGGACACCCAATCCAGGTTATCAAGACCTAAAAATTTACACCAACGATTTTAAATATAATTTCAGCTTATCGGAACAGCATACGTTGAATGGCACTAAAGACTCCTCCATACTGATTATAGAAGATGATTCGGATTTAAGAGGCTTCCTGAAAAACTATCTGGGGCAAACCTATGACGTGCATGAAGCAGAAAATGGATTAACAGGGCTTTCCCTTGCATATGAAAATGTTCCGGATTTAATTATATCTGATATCATACTTCCCGAAAGAGATGGATTATATATTACAGATAAGATTAAGAATGATATCAGAACCTCACATATACCACTTATTTTATTAACTGCTAAAAATAGTATTGAAGAACAAATAGAAGGCATCCGGATGCAGGCCGACGCATTTATAGTAAAACCCTTCAATATTGAATATCTTAGTGAAACAATTAAAAGTTTATTAAAAAGCAGAGTTTTGCTTCGGGAACACTATACCAGCGAGCTGCCTTCAGAAGCCAGATCTAATTCTTCTAAAAAAATTGATCGGAAATTTATTAACGAGTTTACTTCCATTGTCGAAAGCAATTTGTCTAATGAGACTTTTTCTGTCGATGAAATATGCAGGGAGATTGGAGTTTCACGGGTTCAGTTGTATAGAAAAGTAAAAGCACTTCTGGGTTACAATATCAACGATTATATTCTGACAACCAGAATGCAAAAGGCCAAATACCTGCTGTCGAATGAAGACATTTCAATTTTTGAAGTTGCCTGCAAAGTAGGTTTTTCTTCCCAGGCATATTTCTCGACTGTATTCAGATCAAAATTTTCAATGACCCCTACGGAATACAGAGAGGGCAGGAAGAGTTTATAAAATAAGCTGACAAGTTAGAAAATTATTATTGATGTGTTGGTATCCACGTGAGTGTTTTATGTTGGTGAGAGCAATTCACATTTAAAAACACACGCTATGCTCACATTGCCTCCTGCTTTCAAGCACTCACAATCTCTCGCGCATCAGCTATCGCCGGCAGTCAGTGTAAAGGCTGAACGACCAGCGTGATCCTCCAATTGCTTCCTCATTTTCAAATTGCCCTATTTCTCCAAGGCAGGCGCATTAAAAAATAGGGAGAAATTAACAGGTGTGGAAAGAAAGTTACCTTTAACTAAGTTGAATATACATACCGGACTTGCAGTTCCACAAAGCTATAACAGCAAATGTGGTACATTTTGGTCAAGCGCCTGTTCTGCTGCTTGTTTGTTGACAGCACCATATACCGTTTTAAGATCAGCACAGAAAGTTTTTCTGTCTTTCCAAACCACGTATTTGCAACTGTTACGAATCTGGTATGCGATGCAGATTTGGGGAAAACGCATTTAATACCATCGGTAAATCCTTTGAGGTTATCGGTACAGACGACCAGTATATCTTCCAAACCCCGGGCCTTCAGATCTGTCAATACCCCCATCCAGAAAGAAGCGGATTTTGATTCAGCCATCCACATGTGTACATTCCTGCCGATGTTGACCCACCATTCTTGTTTATGTTGACCCATCATTCCTGCATGATGACCCACCCATTTTAATGGAAGGATTGTTTAGATGTCCCGGGAGTATTCCTGCATGATGACCCACCTTTTGGGTTCCCTGTACCGTTTATTCTTGGATATTGACCCAGCTACTTGGACAGGGTTTGCTTTTCAAAGAACTGTCATTCCTGCATGCTGACCCACCTTGCGTTGCTAAAGAGTAAGGCTTTTTGATTGTCATTTGCTCCTCAAAAAATAAAGGAGCATGGCACAAAAACCCTTAGCAATGGAACAAGTAAAACAAGTACTTCAACTTTATAACGATGGTATTTCCATCCATGAGATTACCCGCCGTGTGGGTATCAGCCGCAATAGTGTACGCAAGTATCTTTTTCGTTTTAAAGAGGTAAAAGCGCCTCTATCAGATCAGCAACTGGCTGATAAGGCTTATGATAACGATCTGATAGAACTGGAAGCTGAACGGCTGAGGCAGTTGACCGCTCATTTTACTACTGCCGGCTCAGAGCTTTCAAAAACCGGGGTTACCCGGCAGTTGCTGTGGCAGGAGTACCTGACCCAGTATCCTGATGGATATAGCTACAGCCGATATTGTTATCACTTAAGCCAGTACTTTAAAAATCGTGACCTGTCCATGCACCTGGAGTACCAGTGTGGTGATATGATCATGATTGATTTTGCCGGCAAAAAACAATATTATGCAGATACAGACACCGGGGAACGGATAGCCTGCGAGGTATTTGTAGCCATTATACCTTTTAGCGGGCTTATCTTTTGCACAGCAGTCCCATCACAGCAAACGGCAGATTTTACCCACTGTATCAATAGTATGTTGAAGTTTTACGGCGGCGTACCTGCCACCATTGTTTGCGATAACCTTAAAACAGCCGTCAGGCGTACCGATCGCTACGAGCCGCAGTTTACCGACATCTGCGAACAACTTTCTGAGCACTACCATACTACTTTTACTGCCACACGTCCTTATAGTCCCCGCGATAAAGCAATGGTAGAACGGGCTGTGAACATAGTATACACCCATGTATATGCGCCTTTGCGTCATCAGACATTTACCAGCCTCGCTGCCCTTAACACAGCTATGCAACAGCAATTGGTGTTCCTTAACGGCAAACCCTATAAAAATACACCCTACAGCCGCCGCTGGTTTTTTGAACAGCAGGAACGTGCTGTGCTTAAGCCCTTACCACCAGAACGCTTTATTGCCAAAAAAGTGGTATGGCTTACCATACAGCGTAACTACCATGTGCAACTTAGCGAAAACCATCACTATTACAGCGTTCCTTACCAGCATGTAGGCAAAAAGGTGAAGGTGATCTATGACAGGGATACTGTAGAAGTTTACTTAGAAGGTAAACGCATTGCCGTTCATGTACGCAGAGGACATAGCAAAGCCTATACTACACTTGCCGAACACATGCCGCCTCACCACCAGAAAATGCAACAGATAAAAGGCTTCAACCGGGATGACCTGCTGACCCAGGCCGCCCGTATAGGCGCCAGCACAGTACAGGCAGTTACCCTTATGCTGGAAAACAGTATTTACATGGAGCAAAACTATAAAGCCTGTTTTGGTATGTTGATGTTACACAAAAAATACACGCCCCAGCGGCTGGAAGCCGCCTGTGCCAGAGCCCTTCAGGGAATGAGAGTAAACTATACTATGATCAAAAATATACTGGAACGGGGATTGGATAAACAAACACAGTTACCACTTAGTGGCTCCTCCATACCTGACCACAATAATATCCGCGGAAAAGATCACTATCAATAATCATCAAAAACAAATTAAATCACAGAAACAAATCCATTATGAACTCAACACAAACCTTACAACAAATGCACGGGCTCCGTCTTCAGGGAATGTACCAGGCTTACAGATCGCAACTGGAGCTACCGATGAACCAACAACTGGAAAGTCATGAGCTTATTGCACATCTTACACAATCAGAAGAGCTCAACCGCGCCAATGAAAAAACGGCTTATTATCTTAAACTGGCTAAACTTCGGTTACCCGCCACATTGGAGCAGATAGAGTGTGGCGCTTCGCGCAATCTCTCCAAACAGCAACTGGCAACGTTAGCAGAAGGACTTTATCTCAGCAATGGTGAAAACATTCTTATAACCGGAGCCACCGGTTGTGGCAAAAGTTTTATGGCATGCGCGCTAGGTCACCAGGCTTGTTTACAGGGATATAAAACCACTTATCTGAACATGAACCGGCTCATTGAAAAAGTAACTCTTTCTAAATTAGACGGCTCTTATATTAAACTACTCAACCACCTGGAAAAGCAAACCCTTATCATATTGGACGACTTCGGCCTACAGCCCCTATCACAGGAAATAAGACTTACCCTTTTGCAATTACTTGAAGACCGGTATGGTAAGAAGAGTATTATTATAACTTCCCAGTTGCCCATCGCTAAGTGGTATGAATATATAAACGATCCTACTCTTGCTGATGCTATTATGGACAGATTGACAGCTAATGCCAACCGTATTGAACTAAAAGGGGAATCCCGGAGAAGAAAAAAATCGGGCAACTCTTAATACTCATACGTATTTTTATCATCTCATCAAGTTCTTACTCTTATTGCCCGCAAGCGGGGTGGGTCAACATCCAGGAACACTGGGTCAACATGACAAGAATTTACACACATGCCCAGTACTTCTTTTAATCCATCATTTTTTACCCCGATTACCAGATAAATGCACTTGTTGATATACTTGCCGTTTTGTTTTACTTTAAGTACAATGCCATCCATCCGTCCACACAGTAAAAAAAAGGCTTCCAATGGTCTGATCTGCCATTCTTTGACATGCTCGATAATACGATTGGTCACGTTGGAGATGATGCCTTCGCTGACATCAACGCCACATACTTCTTTGACCTGACCGCAGATATCCGAAGTGGTCATGCCCCGGCTACACATGCCGATAATCAATTCCTCGAGCTTATTGCTCATCCGTGAACCTTTAGGGATAAGCTGGGGCTCGAATTCGCTGTTGCGGTCCCGGGGGATGTTAAGTCCCAGGTCACCAAGTGATTCCGTCTTTACTTTTTTGGAATAAGATCCATTGCGGCTGTTGCCGCTGTTGTGGCCTTCCTTGCTATGCTTTTCATAGCCCAGATGTTCATCAAGCTCACCCTTGAGCATCTCCTCGGCACCTTGCTTGTAAAGCTCACTGAAAAAGGATTGAAAGTCTTCTTTACTTTTAAACTGCTTGAAAGCCCTTGGGAGATTTAAAATTTACCGCCGTCCCCGTGCAGGTTCCGCTCGTTTGGTTTGGCTACGCTGCGCCTCACTTCGCTCCACCTGCACGGGTTGTTAACTCTTCTATACAGTTACTTAAAACTATTTACACAAAAACTAAATACTACCGACTTTTTTAGGCTTCTGTAAAATTTATTATTTTTTTATTTATGCGACAATCAACAATTCATTTGTATATATTTTAGAATAATGTATTTAATTTTTTTCATTGGATTTTATTGAACAGACAAGAGTATCTAACTACTTAAGAGCATTTTTTATCGCCTGGGCAACAAGGCTATCATCAATTTCTTCAAGGTATGTATTGGTTTGAAATTCAGTTTCATGTCCCATTGCCTCCTTAATAATTGAAATATCTACTTTGTTCTTTCTCAGGTTAGTTGCAAATGAGTGCCGCGAAACATAAGAGGTAAGATGCTTTGGACACCCGATTTGCTTTTCAAATTCCAAAAGATCTTCATTAAAGTCTTTTAATGCACTATCAATGCGGGCAGCGATCTTTCGTGGCGTATCATGATGCAGATCCAGGATAGGGAAAACATAGTTGTCTCCACTTTGCATCGGATATTTCTTAAAGATCTGAACTATTTTCCAGGCTTTGGGATGGAGCTCAAAACTGTAGTGACGTTTATTTTTTGATCGTTTATAATTAATATGGCCATTGCTCACATGTTCTTCATGCCTGAGTTTAGCCATATCTGTGAAATTCATCCCACGGCAATAATAGCTGAATAAAAAATACCGCTGGGATCGGAAAAGCCTTGAGCCGTAATCGTGGTTAAGTTGCTCAATCTTTTTAATATAAACTTCTGATATTGCCCTTTTTCTCGTTTTAATTCTTTTATAGGGCTGAAAACTAATACAATTCCGGGGATGGTGTTCCTTTGGACATATGCCCCTTTTTATGGCAAGATTCCAAAGCGAATAGAAAGTGCGCAGGTAATTGCTTTTTGTAGATTCAGTCTTAAGTGTTCTTATATGGTTTTCTAAACCAAGGAAATCTTCTTGCTTTAATTCCAAAAAATGTTTATCTCTGTAATGAAACAGATGGTTGGAAATAATGCCTTTGTTAGCCTTAAAAACATCTGCATAACCAGTCCTGCCTTGTTTTTCAAGTTCTTCAATGATTTCGTCATAAAATTCCAATACCCGTTTCTTAGGCGTGGCAATGACCGTCTTTTCAGGTTTTTTTTCCACACGCGTCTTTAATTCCTTTATGGTAATGACCTCCCCTTGTTTTTTTGCAAACTTCAATTCGAAGTCTATATCTTCTTTGATTTCCTTAATTTTGGAACACAGGTTCCTGTAGTCGGGATGGGAGGGGAGGGGCTCCTTATTTTCGAGGTCCCAATGCTGCGCTTTGCATGACAGATTTGTGCTAATGTATTCAACATTTCTAAAGTTTGTCATCCTCACTTTTACCGTAAATCCTTCATCTTTGAGCTGGTGGTATTTCCACAGCACACTTTCGCAGACCACTTGCATACCAATATTTTTTTTTAGGTTTTTAAAACATTTTTAAAACTAACGGATGATGCTATTTGTTTCCATTTGATTAGCTACAGGATGTTGTAATCCTTACTGGGTAAGGCTTTTACGAAGATAATTCATAAAATTTGAAAAGCAATGGTGTTAGGCTTAGGGTGGGATGGCATGCAAAAGGTCACCGGTTCGACTCCGGTAACCTCCACCACCAATAAAGGCCCGCATTACAGTGGGTCTTTTTTAGTTTATGTTGTTTACGGTATACATTTTACATTCTACCATTTTAGATCAATATTACATTGGTCAGAGTGAAGCTATGGAAGACAGACTTTTTCGGCATAATAATTCTGGAAGTAAGTCGACTAAAAAAGCGAACGACTGGTTATTGGTTTATTCAGAGGTTTTTGAAACGCGGAGTGAGGCAGTTAAAAGAGAGACTGAAATCAAAAAGAAAAAGAGCCGGAAATATATTGAGTGGCTGATCAGTTCAGTTGGTTAGCGCGTCCCGCAAGCATGCGGGAAGGTCACCGGTTCGACTCCGGTAACCTCCA